>JACXUN010000186.1 GCA_014763905.1 Campylobacterales bacterium | reverse complement strand
GGCACACTATCTGAGTGATGTGGTGTTTGCCTCTTTTTTGGGGACGATGGTGGCGATTTATCTTCATCAATATTATTTTCAATCCAAGGAGTTGTAGTTGACTGTCCAACGCTACGCAGTACCTATTTTACTGCTTTTTATTCTGGTGGCTTTTTTTCTTCCACTGCCGCTTGCTCCGCTCTTTGATCTCGATGAGGGGGCTTTTAGCGAAGCGACCCGTGAGATGCTGGTCGGGGGTGATTATATTACGACCTATCTCAATGGTGAGCTGCGATTTGATAAGCCGATTTTGATCTACTGGTTCCAGCTGTTGAGTGTGAAGCTTTTTGGACTCAATGAGTTTGCCCTTCGTCTCCCCTCGGCGATAGCCGGTGCTTTGTGGGCGGGAGCGATCTATTGGTTTGTCAAGCGGCTTATCGATAGTCAAACCGCTTTTTTGGCCACACTCTTTATGGTGGTGTCGCTGCAAATCAATACCATTGCCAAAGCCGCAATCGCTGATGCTCTGCTCAATCTCTTTATTGTTTTGACAATGTTTTTGCTCTATCTCTATTATATCCATCGAGAAAACCGCTATCTCTATGGAGCATTTTTGGCAGTCGGGTTAGGCGTATTGACCAAAGGACCGGTGGCGATTATGATTCCGGTGATAGTTACGTTGATCTTTTTTACCCTGCGAGGTGACTTCAAGGGTTGGCTCAAAATGGTCTTCAATCCGATCGGTATTTTGATCTTCGCTGCGGTGGCGTTGCCGTGGTATATTGCCGAGTATATGGCACAGGGACAGGCGTTTATCGATGGGTTTTTCTTGAAACACAATGTGAGCCGTTTTAGTTCGGCGATGGAGACCCATGGTGGGAGTGTTTTCTATTTTATTCCGGTATTGATTATCGGCTTTTTGCCCTTTACCTATTTTGCGGTGCGGGCAATCGGCGGAGTGCGAAGCTATATTCAAGATGACCTGAAACTCTATCTCTTTATCTGGTTTGCGTTTGTTTTTCTCTTCTTCTCTTTTTCGGGAACCAAGCTGCCTCACTATGTGATCTACGGCTATACACCACTGTTTATCTTGGCAGCATCTTATGTCGAAAAAGAGGTGAGCCGAGGCTGGTTGATCTATCCGATTCTTTTCCTCTCAATCGTACTGCTCTTTTTTCCGGATATCGCAACACAGCTTCAATCGCATATCAAAGATCAACTCGCCGTGGTACTGATCGAGAGTGCCTATGAGATCTTCGATCTGAACTATCGATTGATGCTGCTGGGGGTGATACTCTTTTTGCTCTTTTTACGGTTCAAAATCACAACCAAAGCCTCGATTCTTCTTGGTGTAGCGGCTTCGATGGTGGTGATCGTCAACTATATCTTTATCCCGACTTATGGGAAATTGATGCAGCAGCCGATCAAAGAGGCGGCTCTCTTAGCCAAAAAAGAGGGGTATCAAGATATAATTATGTACAAAGTTAATACCCCAAGCTTCAATGTCTATTATGAGGGTTTGGTACGAAAAGACCAACCGCAGAGCGGTGATATCGTCTTGACGAAAGTACCCAAACTCACGGATTTTGGACACTATGATACACTCTATCAAAACAATGGATTTGCACTCATAAAGGTAAAAGATTAATGAAAAAACTCTCACTGGTTGTCCCTATGATGAATGAAGAGGCGAATGTCGAGCCTCTCTTTAATGCGGTGCGTGAAGCACTCAAGGATGTCGATTATGAGTTTATCCTCGTCGATGACGGTTCTACCGACAATACGGTAGAGAAGATGAAGGCTCTCGCGGATGAACGTACCAAAATCTTGGTCTTTACCCGTAACTGCGGACAAACCCAAGCGATGGCGGCGGGGATTGAAGCAGCAGAGGGAGAGTTGATCGCGACGATTGACGGGGATCTCCAAAATGACCCAAGCGACATCCCAACCATGATTGAGAAACTCGAAAAAGGGGGCTGGGATGTGGTCGCCGGACGACGGCTCAAACGCCAAGACGGGATGTTTTTGCGTAAGATTCCGAGTAAAATCGCCAACTTCATTATCCGCCGTTCAACCGGTGTCTATCTCAAGGATTACGGCTGTACGCTCAAAGTTTATCGTAGCAATGTCGCCAAAAACTTAGGACTCTACGGGGAACTGCATCGGTTTATTCCGGTATTGGCAAAGATGTACGGTGCCAAAATCGTTGAAATGGATGTCAAACACCACGCCCGTGTCCACGGTGTCTCCAAATACGGAATCGGACGAACCTTCAAAGTGGTCAGCGACCTGCTTTTGATGCTCTTTATGCAGAAGTACAAAACCAAACCGATGCACCTCTTTGGCGGCTTAGGGGTCGGTGCGTTTGGCGTGGGTATCCTGATCAATTTCTATCTGTTGATACTAAAACTGTTTGGGGAGGATATCGGGCATCGCCCGCTTCTGACACTGGGTATCGTGTTGGTGATTGCCGGTATCCAGTTGATTACGACGGGGTTCTTGTCGGAGTTGATTATGCGAACCTATTATGAATCACAGGGGAAACGACCGTATAATATCAAAGAGATTATCGTTGGTCAAGCTCAATAAGAGATTACTCAAAAGTCTGATCAAAGTGGTTCTGACTTTGGTCGCTCTCTACATTGTATTTCGCAAGGTCGATATCCATGAGGTGCAAGCGATTATCGCTCACAGCCATCTGGGGTATCTGCTCTTGGCGTTTCTCTTTTTTAATGCCTCCAAAATTCTGAGTTCAGTCCGGCTTAATTACTATTTCCATCATATCGGTGTCAAGATCAGCGAATGGTACGCCCTGAGACTTTACTATATCGGGATGTTTTACAACCTCTTTCTACCAGGTGGTATCGGAGGAGACGGGTATAAAATCTATCTGCTGAAAAAGGCTCACAGGGTCAAAGTAAGCTCACTTATCAGTGCGACGCTGCTGGATCGATTGAGCGGATTGGTTCCGTTACTCTTCTTTGCGGGTCTTCTCTTTATTCTGAGTGACTTCTATCATCGATATCTCTGGCTGGACTGGATCGCTATTATCGGCTTGATCGTTATTTTCCCGCTTTTTTATCTGCTCAATCTGTATCTGTTTAAACACTATATTCCGCTCTTTTTTAAAACCACCTTCTTAGGCAGTCTGGTTCAACTGCTGCAATTGATTAGTGCTTTGTTTATCGTTTACGCCATTGGACATGAATCCGGATTAGTCGTTTTCTTAACGCTTTTTTTGATCTCCTCGGTGGTAGCTGTTTTACCGATTAGCATCGGCGGCATCGGCGTACGGGAGCTGACTTTTTTATATGGATTGACGCTGCTTGGACTGGATGCCGATGGCGGGGTAGCGTTTTCACTGCTCTTTTTTCTGATAACGGCGGTTTCTTCTTTAATTGGTAGTGTTTTTCATTCATAATCTT
>JACXUN010000185.1 GCA_014763905.1 Campylobacterales bacterium | reverse complement strand
ATCACTTCAAATCATGCTGTTTCAATGCGACTAGTCGCATGAGCCAACTGCTGAAGTTAATAATGACAGGTAACTAACCTGTTCTAGCCTTGTGGCTCTTCCGCTAATTACTTAGGGGTCGCTGCAACACTCAATCGGTGAGACAGCAATTTAGGGCGGTATTGTAGCAGAAAATATTTAAACCCGAGTTAAACTCCTATTACGAACAGTGTCCGCCGCCACAACATCCTGAGTGAGCTGCCGCTTTCATATCCACAGCGATACTAAAACTGTTGCCGTCTTCTCTGAGTGTGAACTTATGCTTCTGACAAAACTTCTCATTCATATGGTTGGTCATAATTTGAGCTTGAAGCAGGGCATCATCTTTAGAATTGAAGCTTTTGTTATTTTCAAAAGCACTCTTTTTAAAACATCCGCACTCTTTTTCAACGTTGATTGTAAACATATCTAATCCTTACTTTAGTGTTTTTTTTGGATAATAACCTCAATTGTCTTAAAAAAGATTAAAAATTAAGTAAAAATAGGATAAATTTTATCTTATTTAAAATTTCTTACCAAACTATAGACTCAACGGCAAATCCCCCTTCGGTCTGAGCATTTCGCTTATAACCTGAGTTCGACGGAGTATTATAGTTTGGTAAGAAATTTATACAACAAAGAAGGGTGGTCATAGATGACAAAAAAGTATGAGTTTAGAGAGGTTGAGAGTGTCTGTACCTACTGTGGTGTAGGATGTGACATTACCGGTGTGGTAGAGAACAATACCATCAAAAAGATATATGCTCAAAAAGACGGCGAGGTGTCCCAAGGGAAACTCTGCATCAAAGGGAGGTATGGATATGACTTTGTTGATGCTGAGGATCGAGTGCGTGAACCGCGTATTCGCAAAAGCTTTTTAGACAAAAACCCAACGATCAAGGCTCAGGTCGAAGATAAACTCCAACCCTTTGATGAGACTTTTGTGACGTGTGATTTGGATACGGCAACGACCATTGCTGCCCTGAAATTGACAGAGATCAAAGAGACATTCGGTGGAGACAGCTTTTGTGCGATCGGCGGAGCGAGAACCAATTGCGAGAGTGCCTATACCCTCCAGAAGTTTTGCCGTGAGACAATGGATTCTCCACATATCGACAACTGTGCGAGAGTCTGTCACTCTCCATCGCTCAAAGGAATGCGGACAACGATCGGAGAGGGAGCGGCGACCAATCCGTATAATGATATCTATGATACGGAGTTCATGGTCGTTATCGGTTCCAATACGATGGAAGCCCATCCAATTGTCGCCAACCGCATCGTCGATATGGCAAAGACCCATAACAACTTAGCCATTATCGATGTGCGTGAGACCAAAATGGTCAAGTACGCCAAATATAATGGCGTCATTCCGTACGAAGCCAACCTGCTGGTTTTGAATATGATGGCGTATGTCATTATCAATGAGGAGCTATATGACAAAAGTTTCATTGCCAACCGAACCAAAGGGTTTGAAGCCTACAAAGAGCAGATACTGGGTGACCCGTATGCCAATCCCGATTTTTTCAAACAGATCGAAGGATACGAGTATCTAGCAAAGATGATCCCCAATATCGCCCGTGAATATGCGGTTAAAAAATCGATGATCTTCTGGGGACTTGGCATTACCGAACATCTGGACGGCTCCTATGCAGTTATGGCAATTACCCATTTGGCTTTGATGACCGGCAATATCGGTAAACGGGGAGCTGGATTGATGCCACTAAGAGGACAAAACAATGTCCAAGGTGCCTGTGATATGGGCTGTCTGCCGTACTATGCACCGGATTATCAAGAGCCGAAGGTAGAAGGATTGATGACCCCTCAGCTGATCGATGCGATGATCGACGGCAAGATCAAAGCCCTGCTTAATATGGGAGAAGATATCTCTCACATTCACCCGAATATCAATAAGATCGACAAAGCCCTCAACAATCTCGAATTTATTATGGTGCAGGAACTCTTTATGACCGATATCGCTCAACGTGCCGATATCATTATTGGGGTACGTTCAGCCTATGAAAAGACCGGTGTGTATGTCAATGCGATGCGGCGACTCCACCTTTCTCAACCGTTGGTTCACTCTGATTTGCCGGATGATTGGGAGGTCCTCAAAATGATGGATAATAAACTCGGCGGAACCTTTGCCTATAAGACCAGTGAAGATGTCTGGAACGAAGTGACCCAAGTGGCATCCAACCGATTTAGCGGAGCCAAATACTACCGGCTGGAGCGTCACCGAAAACGGGGAATGCAGTGGCCGATCTACCACGAAGATACACCGATTTTGCATCTATTAGACTTCAGAACCGAGGATGGATTGGGTAAATATGTCTATCATCAGTATGAACCGCGAGGGATGGTACAAGAGATTTTGGATAAAAGCTTCTATCAAGAGGGATTGGAAGGCTTCTACCTTACCACCGGAAGAACACTGGCTCACTACAACAATGCCGCTCAGACCAAACGAAGCAAAAAGTTATTGACCAAATATGATGAAGATGTCCTATTGGCTTCAACCGAGGATGAAGGGAAATTCGGTGACCGAGTCATCCTCAAAACCGAACACGGAGAGACGGCGATACTCAATGTCAAATATACTGACAAGGTGAAACCGCGGACCCTTTTTACCACCTTCCACCATGCCCAATCCAAAATCAATGCAATTTTTGGGGACGAATGCGATGAGTTGATTATGACCGCTCGGTTTAAATCTCTGCGGGTGACGGTCGTTCCCCAATAAAAATATGTCAATTTGACATATTTTTGAGTATTCTTTTCATTTTGTTGTATGATAACAATAACTATAAAAGGAGTACATCATCATGCGAAACGATCTCAACCGTGTAATCGGTAACCAAAACGAAGAATTGGCGATTGAATTTTTAGAGGCAGAGGGATTCCGTATCCTTGAACGTAACTATTATGCCCGCAAACTGGGTGAGATCGATATTATCGCACTGCATGAGGGAGTTCTGCACTTTATCGAAGTGAAATCCTCCAAAGCCGATTTCGATCCGGTCTATAACTTTACCCCGACCAAACTGCGTAAAGTAATCAACTCGGCTCAATACTATATGAAATCCAAAAAGCTGGATATGATCTTCTCCATTGATCTGATCGTGATTCGATGGGGAGAGGTGGAGTTTTTGGAAAATGTGACATTGTGATATAGGAACCGATGGCTTTAGCCTCGCTCGATTTTTTCGGGGCTGAAGCCGCCGTAAAAAACTACTTCTTCTGCTCCTCTCATGGGGTTTAGAGTTTTTTACTGCTATAAACCTGAGTTCGATGGGATATCATAGTCACAGAAGCCTAAAAATAGGTAAGATTTGAAAAATCAAAATTCGTAGGACTAGCCGTAGCTAATTCAAGAATTTTATTTTTTGAAG
>JACXUN010000184.1 GCA_014763905.1 Campylobacterales bacterium | reverse complement strand
CTTATCCATTAGTTTGGGGATTAAATTCAAATTATAAAATTGCATAATTTGAGTTAAATGCGCAGATTATAGCAAATCCGCGGTATAAAAGAGATTATACATTAAGTGTAAAGCAATACTTAACACTTTTTGGATACACTGCCAAATATGTTTCCCCTTGTTCCTAAGCTCAGAGACTGCGAACAAGGAGGGGGGAATCAAAAGGCAAACTCAATGCATCTGAAAATGAAACAACTCATGGAACAGACCGGAGAAAGTAAATCCACAATACTCTTCTATGTCAAAGAAGGCTTACTCCCCGAACCGAAAAAACCCAAGCCCAATCTACACCTTTACGATGAATCGTGCGTCAATATTATTCGTTTTATCAAACATCTCCAAAGTCAATTCTCCTACTCCATCGCCCAGATCAAAGCGATCTTTCAAGAAAATCGTTTTAACTTCGATGATGATTTTTCGATGATGCTCAGTTCCCTGCAGATGATGTCGGGAGAGTTCGAGGGGCAGTGGTACAATGAAGAAGAATTTTTAGAACTCGGCAAACTTAGCTTGTTACAGCTTCAGACCTACTTAGATAAAGGGTGGCTCTTTAAGCAAGAGCAGGGCTTTTCTAATCAAGAACTCAAATTGGTAAAACTCTTTCAAGAAGCAGAGCATTTAGGTTTAGACAAATCATTGTTTGATGCCTATGTTGACGTTGCCAAAGCATTAGCCAAACTGGAATATCAACTCGGGGCGAAAATGTTGGATCAAGAGCCTGAAAAGCATAATGAAAAATACCAACTCATTTTTGATGCGATTCTCATTCTCAAATCCTATATCTTCAATATGCACACCATCAAAGAACATCAAGAACAGATGAACACCAAAGGAGTTCAACCATGAAATCGCTCTTCAAAATCGGCGGTTTTACGCCTTATATCTTGATCGTCTTCCTCAATGCCATGACTGACTTGGGACATAAGATTATCTTGCAAAATACCATTTTCAAAGCTTATACCGGAGCCGATTTGATTATCCTAACCGCGATTGTCAATGCCCTTATTCTCTTGCCGTTTATTTTTCTCTTCTCTCCGGCAGGATTTTTAAGCGACAAATATCCCAAAGTCCAAATTATCCGAATCGCCTCTTTAGCCGCGGTAGGAATTACCGTTCTGATTCTTTTTGCCTATATTATGGGCTGGTTTTGGGCAGCATTTGGGCTAACCTTTATCTTAGCCGCTCAGAGTGCGATCTATAGTCCCGCCAAATACGGACTGATCAAAGAGATGGTCGGCAATGAAAAACTCACCGAAGCCAATGCGATGGTACAGACCATGACCATTATATCCATCTTAGCCGGAGCGGTGCTCTACTCCCTCTTTTTTGAACATCTTTTAGCCGACCAAAGCACCGATAAGTCGCAAATCCTTCAATACATCTACCCCGTTGGATTTGTTCTTATCGCAGCCTCGGTTGTCGAGTTTCTACTCTCATTGCGACTCATCAAAACAGTCGAGATCAAAAAAGGGATGCAGTTTAAACCGAAAAAATACGCCAACTTAACCTATTTACGGGGCAATTTACGGGTTATCAAACGTAATCAAACCGTTTGGCTCTCCATTATCGGACTCGCAGTTTTTTGGGGAATCTCCCAATTGGTCGTCGCGGTTTTCGGTGATTATCTCAAAGAGACCATGAATGTGACCAATACGGTGGTGGCACAAGGAATTCTCGCCCTTTCGGGTGTGGGGATTATTGCTGGTTCTCTGTTTGTAGGGCGGGTGAGTCATCGTTATATCGAAACCGGGATTATTCCTTTAGGGGCGTTGGGGATTACCCTCTCGCTCTTTATGGTAACCACACTTGATTCACTCTGGATGTTGGGGCTGTTCTTTTTCTTCTACGGGTTCTTTTCAGGACTCTTTATTGTGCCGCTCAATACCCTGATTCAATTTGCTACCCCAAAAAGGATGATGGGGAAAGTCCTTGCGGGAAGTAACTTTGTGCAAAATGTTTCGATGTTTGGCTTCCTCATACTCTCGGCGTGGTTTGCTGCCGTGGGCTTTTCGAGTACTGCTCTTTTTTGGGTGGCGATGATTATCGCATTACTGGGGTTTCTCTATACTTTGACCCAACTTCCGCAATCATTAGTCCGTTTTATTGTCCGTTTTCTTTTTGGACTCAAATACCGTGTCGATGTGGATGGTCTCGATAATATCAAAGCCAATCGCGGCGTGTTGCTGCTGGGGAATCATATCTCTTTCTTGGATTGGGCATTTCTACAGATCGCCTATCCGAAACAGATACGCTTTGTGATCGACCGCAACTACTATAACTTGTGGTATTTCAAACCGGTACTCCAATTTTTTGGAGCTATCCCGATTTCGATTCGGGGCGGAAGAAATGCTCTGAGTTTAGTAGCCGAGGCATTGAGTCAAGGTGAAACCGTAGCCCTCTTCCCCGAAGGACACCTCTCCCGCAACGGACACATGGACAAATTCCAAAAGGGATTTGAACTTGCCGTAAAAGGGGTGACCAATGCCGTGATCGTGCCGTTTTATCTTCGCGGTTTATGGGAGGGTGGCTTCTCTCACGCTTCGGCTAAGCTTCAACGCAAAAAGCTCAACGATATCGGCGTAACCTTTGGTAAACCGATGCCGATTCAAAGCTCTGCCGAAGCGGTGAAAAGTGCCGTCTTTAGACTCTCGATCAACTCCTTTGAGTCCTACGGCAAACGGCTCGATACCCTCCCAAAAGCGTGGCTCAAAGAGGCAAAACAGGTCGGAGCCAATCTCTGCATCGCTGATTCGACGGAGGTGGAGCTGAGCGGCTACCGTTTTATCACCGCCGTATTGCTGATGGCAAACACCTTCAAACCACGCTTCAAACGGGTAGAAAATATCGGGCTGATTGTCCCGACGAGTGCAGGAGGGGCGATTGCCAATATGGCGGTGTTGACGCTGGGCAAAACGATTGTCAACCTAAACTACTCCAGCGGAACCGAGAGTCTCAAACACGCCATTGCGTTAGCGGATATTCGACATATTATCAGCTCCCGGCAGTTCGTCACCAAACTTAAAACCAAAGGATTTGATCTCGATGAGGTGTTGGCAGGTGTCGAAGTGATCTATCTCGAAGATATCAAAGCCTCGATGAGTAAGCTATCGCAGCTCGTGATGTTCCTACAAGCACGACTGTTACCGGCATGGATATTGAGTATGTTTTACGTGAAACATCGCAATATCGACGATACTGCCGCCATCCTCTTCTCCAGCGGAAGCGAAGGAAGCCCAAAAGGAATCGAACTCACCCATCAAAACATTATGGGAAATATCAAGCAGATTACCACCGTTCTCAATCCACGAGATACGGATGTCATGTTGGGAACACTGCCTATTTTCCACTCCTTTGGCTTGACCGTCTCGACATTATTGCC
>JACXUN010000183.1 GCA_014763905.1 Campylobacterales bacterium | reverse complement strand
TGAATTAGCTACGGCTAGTCCTACGAATTTTGATTTTTCAAATCTTACCTATTTTTAGGCTTCTGTGACTATGATATCCCGTCGAACTCAGGTTACTAATTTTCTACTATAGAGGCAGCAGCGATTGGGCTGTTTGCCTTTCTCCCTTAATATTTACCTAAGATATGGTATCCTATCCGATAGAGTTTTCTTAGGAAACGGAGGCTTTCGATTCCTATTTTTAATTCATTGACATCAGACTAAAGTCTTCGATTACTAAAGCATTTATATTATTGGAGTTGTATGCGACATCTCGTGAGTCTACTATTTTTGAGTATCTCTCTGTTTGGATTTGATTATCATTTAAAGTCATATACTATGGCAGAAGGGGTTGAGTGTTTTTTCGGTCTCTCAACCAAAGCAAGTGAAATCAATGGCGGGAATATTGTCAATAGCTGCTATATCCAAACGGATGAGGGATATATCGTCATCGATAGTGGTCCAACCTATAGTTATGCACAGCAAGCTTATAAGATTATGCAAGAGAAACATGCCATTCCTGTCAAATATGTGATCAATACTTCAGCAGATGATGTTCATGTCCTTGGTAACGGGTTTTATAAAGAGCAGGGAGCCAAACTGATTGGACCGACTGCCTATCGAGAGCATGAGCAGCAAGAGAAGATCAAACTTCAGGAACTCATTTCACCGGGAGCTTTTGTCAATACCCGTTTCACTCCGCTTGATACTTATTTAGAGAAAGATATGTCACTCAAAGTGGGTAAAAGCTCTATAGAGATCCTAAAGGTTGATCCTAATAGCGATCGATATCTGATTGTCCATATTCCGGAGCGTGAGATTATTTTTGTCGGTGATATGGTTTTCAATAACCGTTTACCGCCATTAAAGAACAACCGTTCACTTACCGATTGGCTCAAATCGATTAAAAAAATCGAACGCATCTCATGGTCTCGTCTGATCTCCGCACATGGTATCAAAACCAAATACAGTGCCATCAAAAATACCGAAAGCTATCTCAAAGTACTCAAAGACGAAGTAGAAGGGTGTATCCAAAACAATCTCACCCAAGAAGCGTGCAGTCAAGAGGTTGTGATGAGTTCTTTTATGGAGGATAATCTCTATCAAGAGTGGCACCAAGAAAATGTCAAAACTGCTTATGCACAACTCAAAAAGGTAGCAGATGTCAAACCGCCGGTCGCAGCAAATATTATCAAAAAAGAGACACTGGTGAAAAAAGAAGAAAAGACTAAGAAACCGGTTAAAGCAGCCGCTAAACAAGAACCGAAAAAAGTCACACCGCCGCCTCAACCGAAACCTCAACCCAAAGCAGAACCGGCTATCCGAAACTATGGATTTAGCGATGCAGTACAGCGGGCAAAAGCACAAAAAAAGATTGTTCTAATCAAAATACGCTCCGATAACTGTCCCTACTGTGATGAGCTGGATGCAACCATGAAGCGGAACAATGAGATCAAACAGCTCATCAATCAAAACTATCTCATGGTCAGTGTTAATAGTTCTAGACAGCAGCCTCCGCTCGGTATAGAGGTTCAGTTGACCCCGTCACTTGCCTTTGTCCGGCCAGATACCAAAAAGGTCGTCATGATTATCCCGGGTATCGAAGCCATCGGTGAGTTGATCGATGTGCTAAAAGAGGGTGTAGTCGATGGCAAACGAAACGGATATCTGAAATGATGCAAGTATCGGGCAAGGTAGTAAAGCTCTTTGTCTCTCAATTAGGGAGTTCAGAGCGTTTGGAACAAGAACAGCTTTTTTTGGATGCCAAAGGGATCGTATCAGATAAGTTTTATGACAAAGATATGGATCGTTCGATACTGATTACCGCTATCGACAGCTATCAGTTGGCTGAAGAGAACGGTATTGCTATGAGATATGGTTTGTTAGGAGAAAATATTCTCATTGACTTCAACCCTTATGCACTTGCTCCCGGAACCCAGCTCCAAATCGGGGAGACGGTTCTGATAGAGATTAGTCAGCCTTGCACCATCTGCAACCATCTCAGTGTCGTAGATAAAAAGCTTCCCAAACTCCTCAAAGAGGATCGCGGTATCTTTGCTAAAACCATTCATCCCGGTACTATTGCCTCTGGAGACCCAATTACGATACTGCACGCATGAAAACCCTATTGACCGAATATATACTGCTTGCATTGATACTCTTGGCTCTCTTTTCAGTTAGTATTGCTTTGGGGTTCAATCTCTATCCCTATCTCTCTGCATTGGCTCCGTTTTTGTGGTACTTATCCAAATAGCCTCGCAATCCTATTCTTTTTTTGTGGCTTTTATTTTGATTCTCATGGTTACGATCAATATGAACTATCTACACTTCATATATGAATAAACCTTGGTTTGCCGGTGAAGATCCATTCACTTGTGATGGTCCTTGCTATGGTTGGTATAGCTTTGGACATGATATCGGAGATGAGATTCTTTTTAATTTTGTTCTAACCCTCTTCTTGGCTATCATAGTGAAACTTGCTGCTAATTTGATACACTTTTTCTCCCAAAAAGGGAAATAGTTTAGTACTTATTTTGATATAATCAAATAAAAAAGTTAAACCATGCTAAAGAAAACACTTACGCTTACCCTGTTGCTGCTTCTATTTTCAGGATGCTCTTCAGACCACTCTATCAAAGAGCAAAACAGCTCAACTGTTGCCGACAAAACATCAGTAGAACTTAACACTATCGAATCATCACTTTTTACCTTAACCACCATTGACAATCGAACCTTTCATCTCGATGAAACCTCCGGAGGATTAAAGTTTCATGAATTTGAAAACAAGATGGTTTTTTTGATCTTTTTTGGCTATCGCTGCCCACCATGCCTGCGGGAGATACCGGTACTGATCGACCTCAAAAACCAAGGCTATCAAGATTTAGAGATTATTGCCGTAGAGGTACAGGGGCTTAACAAGGATAATCTTAAAGAGTATGCTGCGGCTAAAGGTATCAACTATCCGTTAATTGTCGGAGAAGAGCATCGTGATTTTATCGGATATATTATGCAAAAAGCCAACTGGCACGGCAATATCCCTTTCCTACTCGCATTTGATCAGCAAGGTGTTGTCAAAATCGTTCAAGTCGGAGGATTGGGCAAAGAACACTTTGAAACGGTCTATCAGCAGCTCAGTCAAAAACCCTAGGAAACGGAGGCTTTAGCTCCAAAAAGGCGAAGCTAAAGCTTTTGGTTTCTAAATTTCATTCTAAACTCTTTTGTCTTCTCATTTTTTAAATCAAACTTTTCAATTTCTAAAACATTGTTTTTCTTTTTAAACTTTATGCTTTCATAATACTCCGTCGAACTCAGGTTAATAATACCAATCCCCATTAAATATCAATACATTTAAATTGATTGATAATCCAATCATAACCACATAATTGTTGCATTCTATCAATATCATTCATCCAAA
>JACXUN010000182.1 GCA_014763905.1 Campylobacterales bacterium | reverse complement strand
TGAATTAGCTACGGCTAGTCCTACGAATTTTGATTTTTCAAATCTTACCTATTTTTAGGCTTCTGTGACTATGATATCCCGTCGAACTCAGGTTATAATGTTTAGATTATAACGCAACAATGTAAGAAAATAAAAAGTATCGAAATGAAATGTGGTGATTAATCCAGCGATTTAGCATCCAGTAACTCTTCGAGAATCTCTTCTGCTTCCTCTTCTGGCATATCCCCGCATTCGATCTCTTCGATCATCTCTTTGCACTCAGCGTGCATCTCTTGAAGCTCTTGAAGTTCCTCTTTGTCGGCAATAGAAGCCATCTTGGCTTTATCAATCACGGCAAACATCTCATCAATCGCATCTTCAAGATCAGGAATAATCTCTTGAAGCAGTAAGTTTTTAAGTTTTTTGGTGCTAAGCATATAAGAAGCCTTTGGATTAAATTAACAGAATTTTATCCAAAAAAGTGAAAAGTAGGTCGAGATGCCCTCATCCCGATATTAAACGATGCAATCTTAATTACACCCGCATCCACCGCCAGAGTGCGAATGACTGCCAGACGCAGCTCCCGCCGTGCTACACGCACTCACACCCGGAGGGGTAGTCGGTTGAATTGCTTGGTTATTAGCTCCGCCTTCTGCATTCACTTTATCGATAAACGCAAGAAGATTAGTCGCTGCCTCTTGGTATCGTTTCGCTGTTTCCGAATCTGGTTTATGGAAAGTCACCGGCATACCGGTATCCCCGCCGACACGAATCGCCGGCTCTATCGGAATACGGGCAATCACGGTCGTATCATACTGCTTCGCGACCGGCTCCGTCGTTCCCATACCGAAAATATCGGACTCCGCATCACACTCCGGACAGATAAATCCACTCATGTTCTCAATAATTCCCGCGGTAGGAATATGAAGCTTCTTAAACATATCCAGTGAACGTCGGCTATCATCCAATGAAACCTCTTGCGGTGTAGTAACCGTAATACCCGCCGTCACCGGTACCGATTGAGCCAAAGTCAATTGAGCATCACCGGTACCCGGAGGCATATCGATAACCAATATATCCAACTCCGACCAGAGGATATCACGTAAGAACTGCTCAATCGCTTTCATAATCATCGATCCACGCCAGATCAACGACTGCCCCGGCTCCATCAACGAACCCATCGACATAATCTCGACTCCGTAAGCTTTGAGTGGCATGACTTTATTCCCTCGAATCTCCGGCTTTTGATCATCGACACCCATCATACGAGGAATATTCGGTCCATAAATATCGGCATCTAGGAGTCCCACTTTTTTACCTTGCATTGCCATCGCTACCGCGAGGTTTACGGATGTCGTCGATTTTCCGACTCCCCCTTTTCCGGAGCTGACCATCACGAAGTTTTTGACATGTGGAGCAATGTTCTTACCACTAATCGAGTTACTCTTCTGCTTTGGCGGTGTCGGTGCTTTAATCTGGACATTAACATTGGCAAACCCAAGCTTCTGAAGCTCTTTGGTCGCCTCTTCGGTAATCTGAGCTTTCACCTCATCAGCTGAAGAGGTAATATCCACCAATACGGCTACGCTATCCCCATTGATCTCAATATTTTTCACAAATCCAAAGGTTACGATATCTTTCGTAAATCCCGGATAGGTGACATTTTTTAATGCATCTAAGACATTTTCGTTTGTCATTAATGGCTCCTATATTTTACGTGTAAATTAAATTGTCTACTTTTATACTCATTTATCTAAGAGAAAGCTTATCTGAATTGGATTTTTTACATTTGCCTACAAAAATGTAATTTCATTCTCATTTTATTAATGGTCGTATTTTAATTTTTTAAAAAAAACAAGTATAGTTCTACATCAGAAAGGAGTTCCCCCATGTCATACCTCACCAGAATCCAAGAGAACAACAACTACACCGAAACCGATAAAATCCCTCTCCTAGTCGACAACCTAAGAGTCGGACAAGTACGGCAGGCGTATCTACCTTATCTACTGCAAAGCGAAATCTTCAAACATCATAACAACGTTTTGACCTTATCCGATACCCTCAAAACCTTTGACCAACGTACCCAAGCTCTTAAAACATTCGCCGAACAAACGGTACAAGCGGGCATCACTAACCGAATGATGCACGAAAACTATCCCCTCATGTCAAAAAGCTGTACCCAACCCCTCGCCTTTATCGACCGAAGCATCTCTACCCTACTCGGCACCCTCTCCTACGGACAACACCTCAACGCCTACGTCATGACCGATGAGGGGATGAAAATGTGGATCGGACGCAGAGCCTACGACAAACCGCATCACGCAGGCAAACTCGACCAGCTAGTCGCCGGAGGACTTCCTTATGATATCTCTCCGATCGACAACCTCATCAAAGAGTGCTACGAAGAGGCAGGCATGTCCGAATCCCTAGCCCGACAAGCCAAAAACGTCGGTCTTGTTTCGTATAAATACGAATACGAACTCGGAGGCACAGAGGACATCATCTACTGCTACGATATCGAACTAGATGAAGATTTCGTCCCCCTCTGCACCGACGGTGAAGTCCACGAATTCTACCTCATGCCCATCGAAGAGGTCGCCAAAATCGTGCGAACCACCCATGAGTTTAAGACCAACTGCAACTTGGTGATTATCGACTTTTTGGTACGGCATGGGTTTATTGGGACGGAAGATGAGGGGTATATTGAGATTGTTCGGGGGTTACGGTCGTAACCCTAGAGTTTGTCTCTGCTGTCGGGTTCTACATCGGGGACTTTTGCCAGTATCTCTAAGGCATGTTCTACTGAGCCTCTTTGGGCTCGTTTTTCTCCATCGCCAATCGAACTTTTTTCGCACCGAACTCTTGACTCCAGTAGACTTTATAATCCGAGTTGGGATTGACCACGATCGCTACGCCGACTTCGGCGAAATCTTCTCTCATGATATTGGCACAGTGAAGCGGAGAGTCTAACCACTCTTGGATCACCTCAGCAAGACTGGTTTGACCGCCTGCGATATTCTCCCCGATGGCTCTGAAGTCAACGTAACCATTTGACGCTATCCGCTCGTTAAACAGACTAGCCACACCGTTATTGAAACCGGTAATATCATACTGTGTACCCGATCCCTCATGAGAAAAGGTATTGCTGTTGGCTAAATCATAACTGTGTTCGTATGCCGCTTCATAGAGATTTTGATTCCAAGTTAGCGGTCTTGCCGGACCGACTATCCCGGCACCGTCATGGCAATCTCTGGCTTCACTGCGAGCCTCATTAATCGCCATCAAAATCTGCTGATTGGTGATTTTGGAAATATCTACCGTATTTTTTTGAGATTGCGGGGCGACATTCTCTCCACCCCCACATCCGATAAAGAGAAGTGAAGTTACCAAGACCAAAGATTTTAATTTTAACGCCAACATCACTAATCCTTTTTATTTTTTTGTTAAATTTAGTATAACAA
>JACXUN010000181.1 GCA_014763905.1 Campylobacterales bacterium | reverse complement strand
CAATAATATTGCTAAACGGTTAGGATACACATTGGGTTACTACTATAAAGATGGTAGTAATGTATTTGAATTGAAGTTAAAACAGAAAGGGTGATTTATGAGAATCCAAAGGACTCTCATTATAATCAGATTTCTCTCCTAAAAAAGAGAGCCGAAACCAAAGAAGTCCCCAACAAAATCATCAACCAAACAATCGAATGCACCGGCACCGAGTCTTTGGCTTCCTCCACCACACTCTCCTCATACGGTTCACAATCACACTCAATGATTTCCCCGGCAACCACACTGTTGCTTCTCGCCCCGGCATCAATGGTTAAATCGGTGTGAGTTAGTGTAAAGATCGGCGTACTCCCGCTACTGTTAACATCCGAATCTTTACTATCATCGGTTCCCTGATTGGCTTCCGTAAAGCGGTAGTCATTTGGCAGTGTGGTGTTATCAAATACCACCCGATACTGATGCGGTTCATACGCTTCAATATTCTCAAAGAGATAACACCCGGCAGTATCGGTAAAGAGCGGTTGGGTCGGTGTCGTAATCTGATGCGTCTCATCTTGTATAATCTCATTTTTGATCAGCGTTACTTGTACATTTTCAATTCCCGGTTCCCCTTGGTCTTGAATACCGTTTAGGTTAAGGTCATCCCAGACACAATCACCGATATTGAAGAGTGTCGGAATATAGATTCCCACATCCCAACTCAGATCATTCTCACCCGCTTCCAGTGTGGTGAGTGCTGTCTCTCCAAAGTGATAGTTGGCATCAGAGTCTTTAAGGGTATCCTCTCCTGTTTGTTGTTGGGTAATCATATACCCTACCGGAAACTCTGAGAATCTCAGGTAGTAATCTCCCGGGACAAGTTCTCTAAAGAGATACTTCCCTTTGGTGTCAGTGGTTGTGGTGGCAATAATGGTTTGGGTTTGGTCATACAGTGTGACTTTAACCCCATTGACTCCGGTTTCATTCATATCTTGAATCCCGTTATGATCGGTATCATACCAGACACTGTCTCCCAAGGTGGCTTTGTGCTTATTGTAGAGTCCTAAATCCCAATCCATCTGATACTCACCGGTGGTGATGGTGGTAACGGTGGTTTGCAGGGTACTTGGATCGACATCTGAGTCTTTGTCCTCTGCTCCTTGGTTTTGAAGCGTCACTTCATACCCAACCGGCAGGTGACTAAACTGGAGATAGTAATCCCCCGGGGTGATATCTCTAAAGGTATAGTTTCCTTTTTCATCGGTGAGGGTCGTATCAATCTGGGTTCCGTCTCTTTGGTAGAGTCTCACTAAGATATCCGGTGTGCCTATTTCAAACGGCTCTTGGAGTCCGTTATGGTTATCATCATACCAGACGGTATCACCTATGGCTGAGGTTTGGTTATTGTAGATACCCATATCCCATCTGAGATCATAATCTCCCTCTTCTAGGCTAAAGGTCTCGGTTCTCAGTGTGGTCGGGTCGACATCACTGTCCGTGGTATCGGTGGTGGTGTCTTGGGTGGTCACTTGATACGAGACCGGTAGATCACTAAAGATCAGATAGTAGTTACCCGGAATCAGGTTAATGAATTTATACTTTCCTTGACTGTCTGATACCGTGGTGGCAACTTTGGTGCCGTCTGCTTGATAGAGGGTCACTTTAACCGCATCCACCCCATACTCAAATGGGTCTTGAATCCCGTTTTGGTTACCATCATACCAAATCGTATCTCCCAGCCCGGCTCGTTGTTGGTTATAGATTCCCATATCCCAATTAAGATCATGTTCACCGCTTGTGAGGTTGGTAATGACGGTTCTGCTGGTTGTGGTATTGACATCGGAGTCTTGGGTATCCTCTCCGGTGTCTTGCTCTGTTATGGTGTACCCAACTGGGATATCACTGAAGCTAAGGTAGTAGTTACCCGGAATGAGTCCATAGAACTGGTAAATCCCTTCACTGTCGGTGGAGGTTTCGGCTATCTGGATGTCGTTATCGTCAAAGAGGATCACTTTGACCGCTTCAACGCCTTTTTCATTGCTCTCTTGCAGTCCGTTTCTGTTCTCATCATACCAGACATGATTACCGATGCTGGCTAGCTCTTCATTATAGATTCCCATATCCCAGCTGATATCATTCTCTCCGGCATCCAGTGCGGTTGGGGTGGTGAGATGGGTGGTTGGGTTGACATCGGAGTCTAGGTTATCATTGGCTCCTTGGTCGGCTAGGGTGACTTGGTAGCCTACCGGGATATCGTTAAAGCCTAAGCAGTAACTGTTTGGGGTGAGGTCTCTAAATTGGTAAATCCCTCTACTGTCGGTGACGGTTGTACGAATAGGGGTGCTACAGTCACTTTGGTAGAGGGTCACTTTCACCGCAGGGGTGCCGGATTCGGTTGGGTCTTGGATGCCGTTTCGGTTATCATCATACCAGACATGGTTACCGATGGAGGCGAGTGTGTTCTGGAAGATTCCCATATCCCAACTGATATCCACTTGACCTTCGGTTAGGGTAATGGTTGGGGTGGTTTTGGTGGTTGGGTCGATATCTGAATCTGTGTGGTTGTCTCCGCCTTGATCTTTAGGTGAGACGAGGTAGCTTGGCGGGAGATCACTCATACCGATACAGTAAGTTCCTTGCGGGAGTCCTCTAAAGCTGTAGATACCCTCTGAGTCGGTGAGGGTCTCTTGGAGTTTGGTAGTACAGTCTCCTTGGTAGAGGGTCACTTTGACCGCTTCGACTCCCATTTCGGTGGGGTCTTGGATTCCGTCTTTATTGTCGTCATACCAGACATGGTTTCCGATTGATCCTAGGGTGGTGGTATAGATACCCATATCTACGGTGAGATCGACTTGACCTTCGGTTAGGGTAATGGTATCGGTTTTAAGCGTACTTGGGTTGGCATCACTGTTAGTGGTCTCATCTCCGCCTTGATCTTGCGGGCTGACTTGGTAGCCTACCGGGATATTTTCAAATCCGACACAGTAGGTTCCTTGGGCTAGGTTTCTAAATTGGTAGATACCTTCTGAATCCGTGAGGGTCTCTTGGAGTTGGGTGGTGCAGTCACTTTGGTAGAGTTTGACTTTAACGGCGGGTACGCCTTTTTCATTGGTGTCTTGGATACCGTCTCTATTGTCGTCATACCAGACATGGTTTCCGATTGATCCTAGGGTGGTGGTATAGATGCCCATATCGATGGTGAGATCAATATCTCCTTCGGCAAGGGTGATGCTGCTGACTTCTCCATTATGCGTAGAGCTAATCTGATAGCCTGCGGGGATATCACTGAATCCGACACAGTACTCTCCCGCTAAGAGGTCTCTAAAGGTGTAGGTTCCGGACTCATCGGTAACGGTTTGGTTCATTGGGGTACTACAGTCACTTTGGTAGAGGGTGACTTTAACCCCGTATACGCCCTCTTCATTACTATCTTGTATGCCGTCTCTATTATCGTCAAACCAGACGGTATCGCCGATAATGCCTACTTTA
>JACXUN010000014.1 GCA_014763905.1 Campylobacterales bacterium | reverse complement strand
TTGAATTAGCTACGGCTAGTCCTACGAATTTTGATTTTTCAAATCTTACCTATTTTTAGGCTTCTGTGACTATGATATCCCGTCGAACTCAGGTTAAAACCAAACTAAGTTAAACTCTCGGGTCTACAATTTTCCCGGCAATGGCACTCGCCGCAGCAACCGCAGAGTTTGCCAAGTAGATTTCGGAAGTTCTCGCTCCCATTCGTCCCACAAAGTTACGGTTGGTTGTCGCCACACATCGTTCCCCATCACCGAGGATTCCCATATATCCGCCAAGACACGCTCCACAGGTCGGATTGGAAACGACCGCACCGGCTTCGATCAAGGTTTCGATAAGTCCCTCTTTTTGAGCTTGAAGCAATATTTTTTGTGTCCCCGGTGTAACAATCATACGGGTATGTCTGGCAACCTTTTTACCTTTGACAATTTCGGCAGCTACCCGAAGATCTTCTAATCGTCCGTTGGTACACGAACCGATCATCACCTGATCAATTTTCAAATCATCGGCTACCGCCTGTTCCACCGGTTTACCGTTAGACGGCAAGAATGGATACGCGATCACCGGAGAGAGTGCAGCAGTATCGATGGTAAGTGTCTGACAATATTTCGCATCCGCATCGGCATAGTGAATTTTCGGCTCGGCACGAAGCTCACCGTTTGCTACTTTTCGCTCTTCCAAATAGTCAAGTGTGATAGTATCCACCGCAAAGATTCCGTTTTTGGCTCCCGCTTCGATGACCATATTGGCAATCGAGAATCGATCTGCCATACCGAGATACTGTACCGCTTCCCCGGTGAACTCAATGGCTTTATATAACGCTCCATCTACACCGATCATGCGGATCAACTCTAAAATAATGTCTTTACCGTAGATATGTTTTGCCGGTTTTCCGGTCAGTTCTACTTTGATGGTCTCTGGTACTTTGAACCAGTTTCCGCCGGTGATCATTCCAAATGCCAAATCGGTACTTCCCATACCGGTTGAGAAGGCTCCCAATGCTCCGTGTGTGCAGGTGTGGCTGTCCGCACCGATAATGACATCCCCTGGAATCACCAATCCTTTTTCAGGCAATAACGCATGTTCGATCCCCATATCTTTTTCATCAAAGAAATACTTCATATCATGCTTATAGGCAAAATCCCGTGAAATCTTCGCTTGGTTGGCAGAGGCGATATCTTTAGCCGGAATATAGTGATCCATAACGATGCAAAAATTGTCCGGTCGGGCTAATTGAGTCGCCCCGCTCTCTTCAAACGCTCGAATGGAAATCGGTGTGGTGATATCGTTTCCGATAATCATATCGATATCGACCCGTACAATTTCTCCAGCTTTGACTTCACGTCCCACATGTTCGGAGAAGATTTTTTCAGTAATGGTTTGTCCCATTTTGTTATCCTTCAATAATGTCTCTATCCCACTCGTTCCTAAGCTGGGAGATTAAAATAATTGAGAGAATTATAGCAAAAGTAATTTATTTACAAGTTAGGGTAAAATTCCACCATGAAACAGTATGAACTCCAAGCCATCATCAATCATCTCCAACCGTTCAGTTATGTCAAACGAGCCAGACGTGTAGAGGACAATACCATCGAACTCAACTTTGATAAAGATCACAGCTATTTTTTTCATATGACACGAGGTGAGAGTTTTATCTACAAAAGCGATTCAGTTCGTCCACTCCAGAGCTACAATGCTCCGTTTGATACGCTACTGCATAGTTTGGTCTCTAATGCCAAGATTATCGATATCGAGATGCCCAATAACGATCGGATGATTCGTTTCACACTAGCCCCCAAAAGCAGTTATAAAGATCAACGTATCGCCTTACAGTTTGAGTTTACCGGTCGCTATACCAATGCGATACTGATTAATGACAATGAGGTGGTGATCGAAGCCCTGCGTCATATCGATGCCGACAGCTCGTTTCGGGTGATTCGTCCCGGTATTGAATTAAAAAGTATTCCTCCAATGGAAAGAGCTATTACAGAACAGACGATTGAAGATGTAGATGACTATCTCACCCAAAACTATCTGAAATTTGAAGCCAAACGGATTCAGGGACTCAAAAAGCAGAAGCTTTTAACGGTATCGAAAAAAAGAGACAAACTCCAACAACTCTTCGCACAGCTTCCCAATCCTGATACTTTAGCCCAAGAGGAGCAGCGGTATCAACACTATGCTCATATCGTGTTGGCCAATCTGCATACGATCAAACCGTATGATACCAAACTGCAGACCTATGATTTTGAGGGAAATGCCATTAACATCAGTTTGCCTAAAGGGATAGTTCCTAATCGCATTAGCGAATACTTCTTCAACCAAGCCAAACGAATGCGAAACAAAGCTCACAATATCCATATCGAACAGGAAAACCTCTCTACCCAGATCAACTTTTATACCAATATGTATTACGCCATCGAACAGGCAAAAGATAGTCATGAACTTGAACTGCTCGTACCCAAACGCGGAACCGCCAAACGAAAAAAAGAGAAGATCAAAGAGTGCGAACTTTTTTGGATCGATGATTACAAAGTCTTGATCGGGCGGAACAGCAAGGAGAACCAAGCCCTGCTCAATATGGCAAAATCCAACGATCTCTGGATGCATATCCGTGATATCCCCTCCTCGCATCTGATTATACGCACCGATAAACAAAACCTGCCGCAATCCGTCATCGAAAAAGCCGCCAAACTCTGTGTGGACTTCTCACTGACCCAAGCCGGTGATTATGATGTGGACTACTGCAAACGGCGTTTTGTCAAAATCCAAGAGGGTTCCAACGTCGAATATGACAAATATCAGACCATCCGTGTACGAAAGGAAGGGATTGAGATACGTAAATAATCTAAAGTGATTAAGAAACTTGTTATAATATATAGAGTTTAATAACCTAAGTTCCCGTCGAACTCAGGTTAATATGTACAAGTCTGCAAAGGGAGGAGATTGCAAATGAAAATAATTACGGAACATAAGGAACGCTGGATAACCGGTGTCATTCTGCTTGCCGTTACGCTACTGGTAGGGTATATTGACAACAAAACGGTCATGTGGCTCTATCTAGGCTTTTTTTATATTGTCGGATTCAATGAGGCGGTTCAGCTGTTTGGGGTGAAGCAGAAATCTCCATATCTTTATGCTGTTATTATTTGGATCGTTGCCTACTTCTATCCCAATCCGGATGATCTCTTCTTCTTGATGGCGATCTTTTTCGGTGCTAAACTGGCATATACTCAAGAGCATGTCAAGAAAAAATTGATCTTGCCGTTTCTCTATCCGGCGGTCGGCTTTCTCTTTATCTTTATGCTCTATACAACCTACGGGATTCATTGGTTGATCTGGCTGCTCTTTATTGTGGTTTTTGCCGATGTGGGAGCCTTTTTGGTGGGGAAACAGATCGGAAAAACCCCTTTTTCTCCTACTTCACCCAATAAAACGTTGGAGGGGGTATTCGGTGGACTGCTCATGGCAACAGTATCTGGTACCTTCTATGCTTATTCGATGGATTTGGATACCTTTATCATTGCGTTGATCGTCTCGTTTGCTACCGCGGTATCTGCCGTCTTCGGAGACCTGTTTGAGAGCTATCTCAAACGAGAAGCGGGAGTCAAAGACAGCGGTAGCATCTTTCCGGGACACGGTGGGGTATTGGATCGTGTTGATGGTTATCTCTTTGGTGCGGTTATGATGCTGATTATCTTAAGGGCAATATAGGTGATGGACTCCATTGTTCTTTTGGGATCGACCGGATCGATCGGTGTCAATACTTTAGCCATTGCCAAACGGTATAACTTCAAAGTTGAGGCACTCGTAGCCGGTCGGAGTATCGACCTGCTCAATCAACAAATCGCAGAATTTAACCCTAAATATGTCGCCATTGCCAATCTTGCCGATAGAGATCGCGTCAATCATCCGCAAGTTTTCTGTGGAGATGAAGGTATTTTGGAACTTCTTGAACACACAGAGAGTCCCACCGTCGTGAACGCCTTAGTCGGTTATGCCGGGATGGCTCCGACACTCAAAGCAATCGAGCTGGGACGCAAAGTGGCTCTTGCCAATAAAGAGTCACTGGTCGTCGCCGGTGAGTTTATCGATATGAACCGTATCGTCCCGATAGACAGTGAACATTTCGGTTTATGGTATCTAATGAATCAGCGTCCCTTCTCCAAACTCTATATCACCGCCAGCGGCGGAGCGTTTCGAGATTGGAAGATCGCTGATATGCAGCATGCCACCTTTGCCGAAGCACTCAACCATCCAAACTGGTCTATGGGGAACAAAATCACCATCGACAGTGCCACCATGACCAATAAGCTGTTTGAACTCCTCGAAGCCAAATGGCTCTTTGGGACTACTGATATCGATGCCTTTATCGAGCGTAAGTCGATTATCCATGCATTGGTTGAATTTGTCGACGGTTCGACCACCGCACATTTCGCCGGTGTCGATATGAAACTGCCGATTGCCTTTGCGGTTCGAGAACAGGTCGAAGAGAGTATATTACCGGCGGTTGACCTGCTGGGTATGGGATCAGTCGCATTTGAACCGATTACGACAGAGCGGTACCCGATCTGGGAGATCAAAGAGCATATCCTCCAAAATCCTCAACTTGGTGTGGTGATCAATGCCGCCAATGAAGAGGCGATCCACCAATTTGAACAAGGTCAGTGTGATTTCTTTGGGATGAGCAAAATCGTCTTGGATACGTATCGGAAATTTGATACCGTTCATGCCAAAAGCATTGCAGAGATTATCGAGATCGACAAAGAGGTTAGAGCCTATGCCAACCGCAGATAAAATTCTCATCCTCCACGGCTGGGGCGGAAGCGACGCTCCCCATTGGCAAGCAGAATTAGCAGCCGAAGCCGCCAAAAATTACGGCACCGTCTCGTTTCCACTGCTTAACAACTGCCATTTCCCTAGTAAAAACCGATGGGTTAAGCAGGTTAAAAATATTCTCAACGACTTTCAACCGACCATTGTTGTCTGTCATTCGCTAGCCAATACACTCTGGTTTTGGCTTTGTCAAGAAGAGATAGGAAGTGTAGAAAAACTCTTTCTGGTCGCTCCCCCTTCGCTCCATACGGATATCGATACCCTTAAAACCTTTTTCCCATGTGAGAAACCAAAACAGCTCTATGCCAAAGAGATACAAATGATGGTTTCGGATAATGATCCCTATATGGAGCTAGAAGAGGCGAAAGCGATTGCCGACTACTACCAGATTCCGTTAACCGTTTTGGAAAATGCGGGACACATCAATGCCGATAGCGGGTTTGGAAAATGGAAACTGATTGAGGATTTGGTTTTAAAAAACTCGTAGGGTGCGTTTCCCAACGCACCAAAGAGATATAAGAGGACAACTATGATACTAAGCATCGAGAGCAGCTGCGACGACAGCTCGATCGCCATTACCGAAATCGACACCTATAAACTGCTTTTTCATAAAAAGATTTCCCAAGAACAGCAGCACGCTGCCTATGGCGGGGTCGTACCGGAACTCGCATCTCGTCTCCATGCCATTGATTTACCCAATATTTTGGAAGAGGCAAGACCCTATCTGAATGATCTCAAAGCGGTTGCCATCACCAATCAACCGGGACTTGGGGTCACCCTCTTAGAGGGTATCGCCATGGCAAAAGCGATTGCCGTGACGCAGGCAATCCCCCTTATCCCCGTGCATCATCTCAAAGGGCATATCTATTCACTCTTTATTGAAAAAGAGCAGAAGCTGCCGCTTTTAGTCTTGTTGATCTCCGGCGGGCATACGCAGATTATCCGAGTCGAGGGTTTGGAGCAGATGACCATTTTGGCAACCAGTATGGATGACAGTGTGGGAGAGAGTTTTGACAAAACCGCCAAGATGATGAACCTCGGGTATCCCGGTGGTTCGATTATTGAGCAGCTTGCTACAGAGGGGGATGCCGACCGTTTTGATTTTCCGGTACCGCTTCGCAACTCTAAGCTGATCGCCTTTTCACTCTCCGGACTCAAAAATGCGGTGCGGTTAGCCATTGAGGGTCTTGGAGGAGCAGAAGCCATGAGTCAGCAAGACAAATGCGATGTCGCCGCTTCGTTTCAAAAAGCCGTAACCCTGCACCTGCTGCAAAAAAGCAAAAAAATCTTTGCCCAAGAACCGATCAAAGATTTTGCCCTCGTAGGCGGAGCCAGTGCCAATCTCTATATCCGACAAGCTTATGAAAAACTCTGTGAAGAATTCGGTAAAACCCTTCACACCGCCCCGCTCCGCTACTGTTCCGATAACGCGGCGATGATCGGACGCTATGCGGTTGAAGCCTATCATCAAGAGCTCTTCGCCCATCCCTATGAGGTTGATATTGTCACGACTCAAAAACACGAAAGTGGCGGCTTACTTTAAGTATTTAACACTTTTTAACTCTATTTTCGCTAAAATATAAGGTTTTTTAAAGAATAGATATAAATTGGAGACTCTATATGGCAGAATATGGTGCAAGTAATATTAAGGTTCTCAAAGGACTCGAAGCCGTCCGAAAACGACCGGGAATGTATATCGGTGATACCTCAACCAAAGGGCTTCATCATCTCGTTTATGAAGTCGTCGACAACTCAATCGATGAGGCGATGGCTGGGTTCTGTGATACCATCAAAGTTACGCTGACCAAATCAGGATCGGCCATTGTCGAAGATAACGGTCGGGGGATTCCGGTTAACGAACACCCAACCGAGAAGATTTCTGCTGCTACCGTGGTTTTGACCGTGCTTCATGCTGGTGGTAAATTTGATAAAGATACCTATAAGGTCTCCGGTGGTCTACACGGAGTCGGGGTCTCGGTCGTCAACGCCCTCTCCAAAGATCTACACTTAACCATCTTCAAAGATGGTGAAATCCATGAGCAGAGCTTCCAAAAAGGGATTCCGCAAGAGGTACTTAAAGCAACCGGAAAAACACGTAAACACGGTACTACCGTTGAGTTTTGGCCGGATGAGACTATCTTTACCGAGGGCGTTGAGTTCCAAAAAGATATCTTGATGAAACGGTTCAAAGAACTCTGTTATCTCAACCCTAAAATCACCATCGAGTTCAAAGATGAGCGTGACGGGACAGAAGAAAATTTCCACTTCGAGGGAGGGTTACGTCAATTTGTTGAAGATATGAATCGCAAAGAGCCACTCACCGAAGCCCAATTCTTCCAAGGAAGCGTTGAGGATATCGAAATCGATATCGCCATGATGTACTGCCAAGCCGATACTGATAACGTCCTCTCGTTTGTTAACAATATCAAAACACCGGATGGAGGAACCCATGAAGCCGGTTTCAGAGCAGGATTAACCCGTTCTATCTCCACCTATATCGCTAAAAATGCCAATGCCAAAGAGAAAAACACCAAAATCACCGGAGACGACTGTAAAGAGGGTCTAATCGCCGTAGTCTCTGTACGCGTTCCGGAACCACAATTTGAAGGACAGACCAAAGGGAAACTCGGATCAAGTTATGTGCGTCCATTGGTACAGAAGTTTTTCTCTGAGAACTTCAACCGTTATTTAGAAGAGAATCCCAACGATGCCAACAGTATCATGGGGCAGATCATTTTAGCTGCTAGAGGCCGTGATGCAGCGAAACGTGCCAAAGATTTGGTCAAGCGTAAAGACTCTATGAGCATTGGAACCCTTCCGGGGAAATTGGCAGACTGCCAAAGTAAAGACCCGTCGATCTCCGAGATCTATCTGGTGGAGGGTGACTCCGCAGGTGGTTCTGCCAAACAGGGACGTGATCGTGCCTTCCAAGCCATTCTCCCGCTCAAGGGGAAAATCCTCAATGTAGAAAAGGCTAGACTCGAAAAAATTCTCAAATCAGATGAGATTAAAAACATGATTACCGCACTGGGTTGCGGTATCGGTGAAGAGTTTGACGAAGAGAGACTCCGGTATCATAAGATCATTATTATGACCGATGCCGACGTTGACGGAAGCCATATCCAGACCCTCTTGATGACCTTCTTCTATCGGTTCCTCAAACCGATCATCGAAAACGGTTATCTCTATCTGGCTCAACCGCCGCTCTATCGATACAAAAAAGGGAAAAATGAGACTTACCTCAAAGATGACAAAGCCCTCAATGACTTTATGATCGAACATGGTATCGGCTCGTTAGAGTCACAAACCATGGGTCAAAACGATCTGATTGAACTCTTTAAACTGGTAGCATATTATAAAGCGACGCTATCCGAGATCGAAAAGCGGTTTGCTTTACCGGCAGTGGTACGGTATATGATCGAAAATCCGGATGTCATCTCAACCGACAACGAAACACTCTATGAGAGTTTAGCAAGCTATATCGGTCAATTGGGTCATAATATCCTCAACAAACATGTTGATGAAGAGATGATCCAACTTTTCGTTCAGACCAATGATGGACTCGAAGAGCTGATTGTCGATGAGAACCTCTTCACTTCCCCGCACTATAATGAAGCGATCTACCTCCATCAAAAGATTCAAAGCCGCATTACCGTGGAGTATCAAGATAAAGATCTGCTAGAACTCCTCAAAGTAATCGAAGAGTCGGCGAAAAAAGGAGCCTATATCCAACGATACAAAGGTCTAGGAGAGATGAACCCGGAACAGCTTTGGGAGACCACAATGAACCCTGAAGATCGGCGATTGCTGAAAGTGGTGATTGATGATGATCAAGTGGCAAATGATACCTTTGTACTCTTTATGGGAGATGAGGTAGAACCGCGACGTGCTTATATCGAAACGCACGCTAAAGATGTAAAACATTTGGATGTTTAAAGGAGAAAAATTTTTATGAAATACGGTGAAAAAGAGATTGTAGCGTTTGATATCAATCTAGCAGAGAACTACTGGCCAAACGAACACGCCAAAGAGTATACCATCGATATTGAATTGCCGGAGTTTATGTGTAAATGTCCAAGAAGCGGGTATCCAGACTTCGCAACTATTAAACTCAGCTACTGCCCAAATGCTAAGGTAATTGAGCTTAAAGCGTTAAAACTCTATATCAATAGTTTTATGAATCGTCATATCTCACATGAGAACTCGGCTAACGAGATATTTGATACCTTATCTCAAAATCTACAGCCTAAATGGATTAAAATCGTGGCAGATTTTAATCCAAGAGGAAATGTACATACGGTTATTACCATCGATAGCCGAGAAAATTAATCTTTGGACTTATCGTAAAACCAATTGGTTGCGGCGACAAAACCGTCGACGGAACCACAGTCAAATCGTCTTCCTTTAAACTTATATCCGATAACGCGTCCCTCTTTAGCCTGTTGTAAAATTGCATCGGTGAGCTGTATCTCTCCCCCTTTACCCGGCTTAGTCTTGCGGATAATATCAAAGATATCCGGTGTCAAGATATATCGACCGATAATGGCTAGATTGCTTGGGGCGTCTTCCGGTTCCGGTTTCTCTACCATACCGCTGATACGGTAAGTATCTTCGCTGCCATCAACCAAATTCCCATCAATCACACCATATTTATAGACTTGATCTTTCGGTACTTCTTGGATAGCAATCACCGAGCATTGATACTTCTCAAATACTTCCACCATTTGAGAGAGTACCCCTTGTTCTTCACAATCACACAAGTCATCGGCTAAGACTACGGCAAACGGTTCCGGTCCGATAAGTGTCTCTCCGGTCAAGATCGCATGTCCCAAACCTTTCATCTCAATTTGCCGTGTATAGGAGAAGGTACACCGATCAATCAAACCCCGAATCTCACTGAGAAGATGCTCTTTACTTCCCCCTTTGATCTGGTGTTCCAATTCATACGAGATATCAAAGTGATCTTCAATAGCACGTTTTCCCCGTCCTGTCACTATCGCCATGGTATGGATACCGGCTTCAACAGCCTCCTCTACACCATATTGAATCAACGGCTTAGTAAGAACCGGAAGCATCTCCTTGGGAGTTGCTTTGGTTGCCGGCAAGAAACGGGTTCCGTATCCTGCGGCGGGGAATAGACATTTTTTGATCATAACTATTTACCTCCGTTTAATTTCTTTTTGAGAATTATCTTTCCGGACTCTACGCCCGGTTGATCGTAGGTGTTGACATCGATCAATTCACCAACTAATGAGGTTAACAACTCATAGTAATAAATCAGTTGACCGATACTTGCTTCATTGACTCGCTCGATAATAATCTCATCCAGAGGAATGTCTCCCTGATCCATCAGTGCTTCAATCACTGAATCACTCTGCATCGTAATCAGATCATGGAAAGCCACCCCGTTGAGTACATCCAGTTTTTCCAAATACGGTAAGGTAATATCTGGAATCACTAACTCATCTTGAAAATCTTCGATTTTGATAAAGGTGACCGACTTATCACGCGTCCCCTCTACAATCAATTGCAAGAAAGAGTGTTGATCTTTAGGTCCAATCAATCCAATCGGTGTTACTCCGACATTGAAGGCACTGTGCCGCTGTTTTTTCCCCAGACTCTCTCCCCAAAGCTGAACATACCACTCGGTAAAATAGGTTAGCGTTTCAGAGTAGGCAAAGAGACAGTTGATATTATATTTCGTATGGTGTTTGGCATAGTAGATCGCTTTATTGAGCAGTGTCTCTTTGATATAACCGTCACCAAAGAAGCTCTCTTTTATATTTTTGGCTCCGGCAAGCAATGCTGCAATATCAACCCCGCATAGAGCCAAAGGTAGTAGTCCGACTACCGAAAGAACCGAAAATCTACCCCCGACACTCTCCGGCAGATAGAAACATTTAGCCTCGATTTTTTGAGCAAACTGGTCGAGTGCCGAATCTCTATCGGTAATAAAAGTGTAATTTTTTACACTGTTGAGCTTGGCATAGACATATTTAAAAACCGCAATGGTCTCAACCGTGGTTCCCGATTTACTGATAATCAAAAAGTGCGTCTTATCCAGATTCATCTGTGAACAGGTCGCAATGATGTTTAATGGATCGGTACTCTCAAAGAAAACCAAATCTCTGGTCGGTGTTTTGACCGGTTTGAGGAATTGATAGACCGCCTTGGCTCCCAAAGAGCTTCCACCAATTCCGATTACCGCAATGGTCTCAATCGAACTGTCAATTGTCTCGACATACTCCAAAATGGCATCAATCTTCTGATTAGGCAGATTATAGTAACCGATATGAGAACGCTCTTGCTGGATTTTTTCAAATAGTTTATTTTTGGTCTCTCTGTTATTGTAGCTGGTAGGGAAATGGAGTTTATTTTTCAATGTTTTGCCTTCTGAATGAATTCTATAGCTTAATTATATTTGTCTTTTCATAAATAGTCATAGAACTCATGACTATTTTTTTAAGCTATTCCTTAAAGCGTATGCAACTTTAAAACTTTATTAATCCTATGAACCGTCTCCTCGACTCCGATAATTGCCATAATCTCATCCAATCCCGAACCGGTCATAGAACCCAAGAGTGCCACCCGCAATGGTTGACCGATTTTACCAAATCCTATACCGTTCTCATTCACAAACCGATCTAATACTTCATGATACTCTGGCGGGGTATGCAACGGCTTCTCCCAACCCACCAGCATCTCAGCAAAATCGGCAAGATAGTTCATTGCTTCCCCTTTAAAGGCTTTTTTGGTATCTTTTTCCTCATATTCTGCCGGGTCGTTCAAGATAAGATTGATCTGTGCGGCTAAGGCTACTAGTGTCTTGCCCCGCTCTTTGGTCGCATCGAGCAAGAGTTCTAATTTATCATGTCCTTCGACTTCTACCCCATATGCTTTCAGTAATGTTGCCAGCTTTTTGTTTGGCATATTTTTAATATAGTGAGCATTAAGCCACAAGAGTTTATCTAAATTATAGCTGGAAGAGCTTTTATTGATATTTTTCGGATCAAACAGCCGGATCATCTCTTCGACAGAAAAGATCTCTTGATCTCCGTGACTCCACCCTAATCTCACCAAAAAGTTTAGCAGTGCTTCCGGTAGATATCCTAATCGCTTATAATCCATAACATCGGTTGCTCCATCACGTTTGGAGAGTTTTTTCCCCTGCTCATTATTGATCATTGCGACATGATAGAAGTTTGGTAATGCAAATCCCAATGCTTCATAGATCACGATCTGTTTAGGCGTATTGTAGAGGTGGTCATCCCCGCGAATCACATCCGTCATACCCATCAGTGCATCATCAATCGCTACGACAAAGTTATAGGTCGGCGTTCCGTCTCCTCGGGCGATAACGAAGTCATCTACTTCCGTTGCAGCGATACAAATCTCTCCCTTGACTCCATCTTTGAAGATAATATTCCCCTCTTGTGGTGCTTTGATACGAATAACTGGTTCAATCCCTTCGGGCGGGGTTCCGTCAAAATCACGATACCGACCGTCATAACGCGGACGTTCTCCTCGTGCCATCTGCTCTTCCCGAAGTTTATCCAGTTCCTCTTTACTCATATAACATTTGTAGGCTTTCCCCGCTTCTAAAAGCTGTTCTATATACTCTTTGTAGAGATCAAACCGTTTGGATTGATAAATTGCTTCACCGTCATAACTCATCCCAACCCAATCAAACGCTTCCAAGATCGCTTGAAGTGCCGCTTCGCTATTTCGAGAGAGATCAGTATCCTCGATACGAAGCAGAAATTTTCCGCTATTTTTTTTAGCCCACAACCATGAAAAGAGTGCCGTTCTCAACCCTCCAATATGCAAATACCCTGTCGGCGAGGGTGCAAAACGTGTTATTGTCATATCTCTACCTTCCTAACCTATAATCTTGCGAAATTGTATCCTAAGAGCTATTAAGGTAGCGTTTTACCGCCTTAATAACCTGAGTTCGACGGGATATCATGGTCACAGCTTTACGAGGTTTTTTGTAGGCAAAGTCAAATTTTTGCGGGACTAACGAGTTAATTCAAAAAA
>JACXUN010000180.1 GCA_014763905.1 Campylobacterales bacterium | reverse complement strand
TGAATTAGCTACGGCTAGTCCTACGAATTTTGATTTTTCAAATCTTACCTATTTTTAGGCTTCTGTGACTATGATATCCCGTCGAACTCAGGTTCTTAGCGATTATGCTACTGGATTGGCAGGGGGTTCATGCTGTGCCGAAGATCAAAGAGCAGCCGAAGCTTTTTCATGCAATGCCGTATGGATTGGTAGCGAAATAAAGGAGTATAATGACAAATAATCAATTTGCTATGCAAGATATTATCGATAATTTTGATACCGCAACGTTGAAAAGAGGAGAGCTGTATTATCGTGACGGTTCGGTATTGGAGTGTAAGGTTCATAGGAGCAGTGACGGGGAGAGTTTGGAGATCATCTCTACGGTGATTGGTTCAAAGCGGTATCATCAAGAGACCTCGATCTATCACGACGGTAAAGAGGTGGTGATAGACGGCGGGTGCAGCTGTCCGGTTGGGTATAACTGTAAACATGTGGTGGCGGCTGTTTTATATGTTTTGTATGAAGATCATCCAAACCGCTATCAGATTGCCAAGGATAACCAGAGGCAGCCAGAAGAGCTGTGGTTGGAGAAGTTCATAGCCATGCAGTCTAAAAAAAAGATCGATCTGGTACCGGATGATGATTACTTTTTGGCGTATCGGCTTTTTATAGACAATTACGGTGACAATGAGCTCAATTTTTATAAAACCAAAATGCTAAAAAACGGTAACGTCTCCAGAGGAAGCAAACTCTCCAATGATAGTTATCTCCATGCCTATAATTATAAATATAACTATACGACCAAAATGGACGAGCAGTTAGCCGCCTTGTTTCATAGCATTGCAACCGGCTACCGAAGGGATATTGTTTTTAGGGAGGAGTATGGAGCGTTCCTCCTCAAAAAGATTATCCATACCGGGCGATGTTTTTTCAAAGAGTCTGAACGACCGCTGAGGTGGCTTGCTCAAAAAAAACCGCTCCATTTTGTATGGCAGGAGGAGAATGAATTGAGTTGGCTTCGTCCCAATATTGAAGAGGATGAGGTAATACTGCCCAATGTGATACCGCCTCTCTGTATCGATCTTAAAAACAGTACCGTCTATGAACTTCAAACCGAGTACAATAGCGATACCTTGAAGTTTCTTTTCAACGCTCCGAAACTCCCTAGCAGCCGGGTTAACGCCTTAGTTCAAGAGGTGATGATCCAGTTGCCGGAAGTGGAATTTCCGCTGCCTGACAAATTTGATATCGAAGAGCTGACGGTTGAACCGACTCCCTATCTTTATCTCTGGGGTCAAAAAAATCCGCAGGGCAAAACGATACACCTGATGCAGCTCTCGTTTGAGTATGCCGGACATCGTTTTGATTCATCCTCCAGAGCATCTGCCAATATGGTGACCCAAGAGGGAAAAAACATCAAAATCCAAAGAGATGTCATAACCGAAAAGCGGTGTCGAGAGCGTATCGAATCGCTGGGCTTTACCTATGAGCCGCATCCGGAGATTCAAGCCTATCTCAGCTTAGCCCAACCCAATATGCAGGTGGCGATTGAACGATGGCGGTATTTTACCGAAGAGGTGCTGGAGAGCATCGAAAATGAGGGATGGCAGGTTGAGATCGATAGCAGTTTCCAATACAAATTCGAGTATATGGAGAGCATTACTCTGGATGTAAACCACGCCGATGAGTCCAATGAGTGGTTTGATCTCACCTTTGCGGTGGATATAGGCGGGCGTAAGTTGGAGCTTCTGCCGATTGTGGCTCCGCTGCTTCGAGAGTTTGATTCGGTAGAGTCTTTGCCGGAGTATCTGAACTTAGAGATGGAGACCGGCGGTTATCTGCATATCGATTCCAAAGAGATCAAGCCGATACTCAAAACGATCTTTGAACTCTTTGATAAGCAGCAGGATGACAAATTGGTCATTCGCCCTTATGATGCCCATCTATTGGATGTTGATGCCAATATTGAGTGGAAAGGAGCCAAAGAGTTGAAAGCCTTGGCTCAAAAGCTGCGAGATTTTAAAGGGATAGAGCGAATCGACCCTTCTCCCAATCTCCAAGCGACCCTGCGTGAATATCAGCAATTTGGATTAGATTGGCTCAACTTTCTGCATGAGTTTAGATTCGGTGGTGTGTTGGCAGATGATATGGGATTGGGAAAGACCATTCAGACTTTGGCATTTTTGCAGCGGCTCAAAGAGCGGGGAGCTTTGACCAAACCGACCTTGATTATTATGCCGACTTCCCTGATCGGAAACTGGAAGAGTGAGATTAAAAAGTTTACGCCGGAGTTGACCTGTCTGGAGCTTTACGGTATCGATAGAGCGGAGAAGTTTGCTCAAATCAATGATCACGATATCGTACTGACCACCTATTCGTTGGCAGGACGGGATGAGGAGCAGTATCTCAAAGAGCATTTTTATTATATTATTCTGGATGAGGCACAAAAGATTAAAAACCCCAAGACCAAAGTCTCTACCGCCATCAAACGGTTCAAATCGGAACATCGATTGGCTCTCAGCGGTACGCCGATAGAGAACCATCTGGGGGAGTTGTGGTCTATTTTTGACTTTTTGATGGGCGGATTTTTGGATAATCTGACGACCTTTAGAACGCTTTTTCAAACGCCGATAGAGAAAAAGCATGATATCAAACGTCGAGAACTCTTGAACCGCAAAGTCGCCCCGTTCATACTGCGTCGAACCAAAGAGGAGGTGGTGCTGGAACTACCGCCCAAAACAGAGATTATCAAACGGGCAACATTCGATACCAAACAGGCAAAACTCTATGAAAACATACGGATTACCATGGAGCAGAAAGTCCGAGAAGCGATCAAGAGCAAAGGACTCTCCCGCAGTCATATTACCATCTTGGATGCCCTGCTAAAGCTGCGTCAGATCTGTTGTCACCCGCAGCTGCTGAAACTGGAGAGTGCCAAAAAGGTCAAAGAGTCGGCAAAGCTAGAGATGTTTTTGGAACTGATCGATACGCTGTATGAAGAGGGCAAAAAGGTTTTGGTCTTTTCGCAATTTACCTCCATGCTGGCGATTATCGAGACGCAGTTGAAAAAACGCAAGATAGCCTATACCAAGCTAACCGGAGCAACCCAAAAACGGGAAGAGGCGATAGCCCAGTTTAGGGAGGGGGAGGCAAAAATCTTCCTGATCAGTTTAAAAGCCGGTGGAGTGGGATTAAATTTGGTCGAGGCAGATACCGTGATCCATTATGATCCGTGGTGGAATCCGGCGGTTGAAAATCAAGCGACTGATAGAGCATACCGTATCGGACAAGATAAACCGGTGTTTGTTTATAAACTGATTGTAGAAAATTCGATTGAGGAGAAGATTTTGCAGCTACAAGAGCGTAAAAAATCTCTGCAAGCGGGAATCTATCGGGGTAATGAAGAGAAAAGCCATCGATTTGACGGTGAGGAGTTGGTCGAACTGCTGACGATTTAATAACCTGAGTTCGACGGGATATCATAGTCACAGAAGCCTAAAAATAGGTAAGATTTGAAAAATCAAAATTCGTAGGACTAGCCGTAGCTAATT
>JACXUN010000179.1 GCA_014763905.1 Campylobacterales bacterium | reverse complement strand
ACACCAACTTCACCTGCATCTTGTACCCCATTGGCATTGCTATCATTCCATACTCTATCACCTAAACTTACTGGTGCATAGATTCCCATATCCCAGGTTAAATCTCTGGCACCATTGCTTAATGTGACAGGTATTGTCTTATGGGTTGAGGCATTCACATCTGAGTCCTCTTCATCACTACCAATAGCATCTTGTGTTGTAATCACATAGCTATCAGGTAATGTACCAAACTCTAAACAGTAGGTTCCCTCTCTTAAGTGATCAAAAATATAGTTACCCGTACCATCGGTTGTTGTTGTGTTTAGTTCATTGGTACAAGTTGCATCAAGTAGTTTAACTGCAATATCTTTTACCCCACTTTCACCTACATCTTGTTGACCATTTTTATTAAGGTCATACCATACCCTATCACCAATAGCCACCAAAGAGCTGTAGATTCCCATGTCCCAAGTGAAGTCTTCTTGACCTACACTCAAGGTAATCATATCGGTTTTAAATGGTGCTGTTGTTGATGCATCTGAATCATCAGTTGCAGTTCCTACACCTTTGGTAGTCACCATTGTATCAGCTGGTAAATTGGAGAACTCCACACAGTAGTCTCCTGCATCTAAATAAGAAAAGAGGTATTTCCCTTCATTATCAGTAGTCGTTGTTCCAACAACTGTTGCATCATTACAATCTTTAAGTAACTTAACGGTTATATCTTTGACCCCATGCTCACTAGCATCTTGAATACCATCCTTGTTCTCATCATACCAGACATAATCACCTAAACTAGCTGGTCTATAAAAACAGAAATCTACGGTCATGTTCCCATTATCATCATCACTATCATCAGCATCATCTGTTCCTGACATACCATTGGATTCACTTGGTTCTGTATCAGCTTGAAGGGTAAACTTTCCAGAGGTATATTCATTTCCTGAAGAGCTCTTTATATTAGAATCATTCTCGGTATCATCGTTGTCGGCTGTTGTCTGTTGCACACAAGGAACGTACCCCATTCCACTTGGAGGAGAGACCAAAATCGAGTAATCACCTTCATTTAAACCTGAAAAATAATACTGCCCATCCACACCAGTAGTCTGCATGGCTGGTGGACTCATGACGGTTCCATTCTCATCTAGTAAAGTTACGTTCACATCTTTAATCCCCGGTTCTGTATCATCTTGGAGACCATTTTTATTTAAATCTTCCCATATAAGTGAACCAATACTCACTACTGGCTTTGGCCTAAATCCAAAATCAAATGCGTGGTTATTGGCTCCTGAAATAGGAATATCTGATGCCAAAATAGTAGCTTCAGCATCGTCACCTACCAATAAACCATCACTGTCATTACTGTTGGCATTGACTCCTTCTCCACTATTGGCTACTGTCAGTGTTGCAATACCTAAAGTAGCTTGCTTACTAGCACCCAGAACATTAGGAACACGAATCAGACAACTGTTGGTACCAGCTACCAAATCTGTTACATTGTATTTATGACTTGGTGTCGATGCTGGAATAGGATCACTAGAAAAAATATAATTTCCATTTTCATCTGTGGTTGCTGTTGAAGAAACCACTCCTCCACAAACCAGCTCAACACTGATTCCAGCAAGACCACTCTCATTATAATCTTGAACCCCATTACTGTTAGTATCTTCCCATACCCTATCTCCAACCTCTATAGGGGCAGCATCGGTTAATAACTCTATATCTCCCATTCCTTGTGATTTACCATTGTATCCGTTGTTTACATCATAGGTGTGAATGTTACTGTACCAATTTTGAATACTACCATTCTGTGTACTTAAGATGTTTGCTCCCATCGTACTCCAATAGGTTCGTCCTGTATCCCCTTCAGGGTGAGGATCAATAAGACCAACAACAATCTGATTGCTTCCTTTTAAAAGGGCTAAAGTTCCATTGGCATAGTCACGAGCTCCATCACCACCGCTATCATTTAAAAATTCATTTCTATAATTGGTTTGAGTACAGCTCCCTGTTCCTTCTAATTCATAATTTCCAAGATTAAAACAAGCACGCAACAATTCACCTTGAGATTGTGTACGCTCTTTAGTTGTAGTCGTACCAGATATTGGTTCATAGTTTTTATAACCTGCTTGTAAACCATATCGATCTAAAAAACTAAGATACATGGTATTTGAAGCATCAAATTCAATATCTGAAAGAATAGGCTGATAATAACCCGACCAATATCCAGTCCCTGATTTCTGATCGGTATCAGACCATGGATTCCAATCATCTCCATCTTTATTATAATTTAACGGGAAACTCAACTCTTCTTTAAACCCTGCTGCAGGATCACTCGTATCAAAAGAGAGAACATAGGCTTGCATATCTGCACTGTTTTGAGAAGTTAAGGCATCACAAACAGCACCCAGATATCCTCTGCCTTGATGAATACTCAATGCCCATGGTCGAAGCTCTCCACCTGTACAGGTTGGTGCATTATTTAAATCTTCTATAAGATACTGATTAACGGTTGAAGGCAATGAGCTAAAATCACCTGAAGCATCAACAGAGATAATTCCTTTTTGCTTCAGATTAATCAGCCATAAGGTATTGGTACTTTGTTCAAAATCAATGTCACCATAACTCATTTTACCTATTTTTGCAAATGCATCAAGATCTATATTAGGGGTAGCAGGAGAAGGATTTAGAACATAATCTGAAGCAATTCCAGTATGACCAACATCATCTTTACACAATGCACTTCTACATACCTCGCCTAAATCAATTGCAGAGCCTCCATTGTTGGGGGTTACACCTTGAAGTGAAAAACTTCCTAAAAAGGTAGCAGGAGTTCCTTTACTATAATCAAGTACATAGACATCTCCAGCTCCTTTATTAGGAGCAAAACCAATGTGTCTTTGTAGCACACTGGAAGCAAAGAGTCGTTTTTGATCTTTTTGATAGGCTTTTCCCCAAATAGAACCTACTTCTCGAATTTCGCTATCTTTACTAGGAATAGGTCCCGTACCTTGAGTCCCTGTAGAGTCTGTAAATTGTTGATTAAGTCCACTGTCGGAATATCCAACTGTTTCAATTGCTGGATTTGTATTACCTTCACCCGAACCATTCTGCTGTCTATTGGTCACATAATTAGGTGTTCCTGTACTACTGTAATTACTAGGGTCATGTAATCCAAAATTGGCTACAGCTCCATTAGCAACAAACATAATAGCACTCCCATTAGGACTCTCTTGTAAATAGTTGGGGAAATTACTAAACTCAATTCGTGAATCTTGAGTGGTTGCTAAGCTCCATGAACCATCAGAAGCTGTAACGGTTGAAATATTATCGGGATACGCAGTGACTGTAATCCCTGATACTCCTAATTCATTAGAGTCTTTAACTCCATAAGTATTTAAACTTGTACCATTGACTGGCAAATCTTGAAAAACAGTACCACTAATATCAGCATATAGTGCATTTGTCGCAAAGAGTGACAAACCAAAAGCCAAATAAATTCTTCTTAACATAATAGTCTCTTCCTGAATGATTTTAAAATAAAAACATTATAC
>JACXUN010000178.1 GCA_014763905.1 Campylobacterales bacterium | reverse complement strand
AAAATTTGGCGAAGCATACAAAAAACCTCGTAAAGCCCGAAGGGAAGCCTAAAAATAGGCAATCTTCAAAAAATAAAATTCTTGAATTAGCTACGGCTAATCCTACGAATTTTGATTTTTCAAATCTTACCTATTTTTAGGCTTCTGTGACTATGATATCCCGTCGAACTCAGGTTAATAATGCGTGGGCTGAAGCCCACCCTATGCGGTTCCACACTTCAAGAATGAATCAAAGCCAACGCAAAATATAAACACAGACCTACATCACACCTCACAAATCTCCACCCCCTCTTCCAAAAGATAAACAATCAATCCCTTGGTAAACTTACCACTAATATTATAAATCGCTTTTTTATAATACCCTACCTGTGCCATATGCTTGGCATGATATTTTTTGGAGCTTTTATAATCGATAACCACACAGTGATCTTCATACTCTAAAAACAAATCGATCTGTTTAAACTCCCCCTCGAAACTAAGCGACTGCTCTTTGCTGATCGTGATCGCTTCCTGCAATAAATTTTGAAATGTTTCATTTGCCAATAATAGTTTGATACGTCTCTCGATTTGACGGAACGGTTCGGCGGTGAGCAGGAGTCCGTAACGATTTTGGGTTGCCAAGAGTGCTTCGGCTAAATGTTCATCGGAAAAAGCCTGCATCATCTCTAATGTATAGTGCAGTGCGGTTCCGAAGAGGATGGCTTCGTAATCTTTTTCCTCCTCTTCTTCGACCTTAGCAACCTCTTGGATACCGTAAGAGGTTAATGTTGTGGATACTGGTTCTTCTGGGTTCGATGAAGTCGAACCTGCGGGGGCGATCTCCAATACTCCAGCTTGCATCGGCTGCATACCTAAGGGATCGAAAATCGAATCTTTGGGCTTTTTGATCACGATCATACTCGCAACGGCTCGGGTGAGGGCGACATAAAGGACATTGAGGCGGTCTTTTTGGGAGAGCTGTTTCTGCTTTTCCACCTTGTCACGGTAGTGAGGATCGAAGTTTTCTCGTCCTCCCATTTTATAAAAGACCCGTTCCACATGCAAAGAGGGTTTATAATCAAAAAGCAGTGCCGAACGGTCGGGGGCATTGCCTTTGAGTTTATCGATGATAATGACGTGTTCAAACTCCAATCCCTTAGAGCCGTGAATGGTCATAATCATTGCCCCCTCTTTGCTATGCGAAGCCACCTCGATACTAGACAGCTCAAACTCCTCCAAAAAGGTCGGGATATCCGCAAACCCACTCGCAAACTCCAACAGTTTGAGGAGATTATGATCCCCGCTGAAGTAGTCAAACTGCTCAATCAGATGGTGCAATACCCTCAATGGCTCCATAAAAGGTCGAAACCAACGTAGATCGACCTGTTCTAGTGATCTGCCCGTCCGTTCCAACAATGCTTCAGCCTCTAGCTCCACACCCTCCCACAGATATTTGACCATCGCGACCAATGCCGCTACTTGGGGAAGATGTTTGAGTGAACTGGAGGTTTTGAGCCGAGTGGCGATCCCTTCACTGTAGCACGCCTCTTGGATCGTCGCACCATCTTTATTGGTCGGGACCAAGAAGGCGATATCAGAGAGATCAATTCCTTGCGATAGTAGCCAGCGGAGTTTGGCAATCGCCTCTTTAACCGGCTCTTCCGATTCGACTACCTCCACATATCCTGCTCCCGCATCCTCTCGACAATTCGCCGGATAAAATCCTGCCATATTGGGTTCAAACCATCGATTGACCTGCGTGACCACCTGTCGGGAGCTGCGAAAGTTGGTATCCATCTGAGCGACTGGGATCTGATAACTCTCTGCCACCGCGTCAAACAACTCCTCCACTCCACCTCGGAAACGGTAGAGCGACTGTTTGGTATCCCCCACATAGAAGAAACTGCGAAACTCCTCTCCTCCGGCAAACAACTCTTCAATCAGCGGTTGAAGCAGGAGAAATTGCAGCGTCGAGATATCTTGAAACTCATCCAGCAGGATATGCCGGAAACGGCTGTCGATCTTAAAGTAGAGAAACTCTTTGGTGATACTCTCATGCAGTAATCTATAAGTAAAATAACTCAGATCATCGAAACTGAGTACCCCTAACTGCTTGGCGGTACTGATATTGGCGTTTTTATAGTAGTGAAACAGTTCAAAAAGATTGTGCAGGACGATCTGCTCTTTGGCTTCTGCCCAGTTTTTTAGCAGTAATTTCAATTCGATATAATCATATTCAATCTGAGGATTTTTCTCGACATATTTTTTGTAGTGACGATGATCCAACAGACTCTCTTTGTCAAACAGACTTTTTTTAAATAAGGTTTTGATATCACACGGCTCGAAGTTTTTGATCGCTGTTTTGGATGCTCCCGATGCGGTTACCAGATTATGCAGTTCATCCCGTTTGATATGAATCGCCTGTTCGATAGCCTCTAACTGCGGAGTCAGATAGTCTGTCTGCGGTAATAGCGGATCGATTTTGTAAAAGTTCTGCATCAGTTCAAAGATTTTGAGGAACCGTTTATCCTCGATATTCATCGCCAACTCGACCAAAGCACTCATCAGAGAATGGGCTTCGATCTCATCCAAAAAGTTCAGCTCTTTAACCGATTCATCGATCTCTTTGGTGACAAAATCGGGTTCGATATCTACATAGAGTGAAGCCGAACGCAAAATCGACGTAAAAAAGCTATCCAGCGTCACAATAAAGTTGGAACTCGCCAAAAAATTGGCTAACACCTCCGGCTGCTTGGCTAAAATCTCCTCCCGACTCAACCCTGTCTCTACCGTGATCGCATCCAAAAACGCCACATTGGCATCGATATGAATCAACGAATTGACCACCCGCTGTTTCATCTCCAGTGCTGCTTTGTTGGTAAAAGTCGCCGCCAAGATCGTACTCGGGTCTTGATCCAAGAAAAGCAGCGAGATATACCGCACACTCAGAGCAAAAGTCTTACCGCTCCCGGCTGAGGCTGAATAGGCTAGATGGGGTTGGAAGGTCATTTACCACATTCCATTCTCATAATCTTCCCAAATTTTCAAATCCATTGTAATGGCTAAAAGAGAGGAGATAGAGACTTTTGAGTAAATCCGGTGAAATGGTTTGCAACTCTACCAAAACACTGTTTTCAATGGTCTTGGTATCTATGGAAGCCAACACATCATCTAAAACCATTGGCAAAACCCAACACAGATTCCTAAAAGCAAACGGGTCACCCGTCACAATCTCATAAAATTTATCAATTGAAACGCGGCGGATATTGGCGTGTTCAAAGGGCTGCTTCTCCACACTGGTCTTCCATGGGATATTTTGACTCTTTTTTGCGATTACTTCTACTAGCATACAAATCGTATTTTCATCACGTAAAATTTTATCTTGCATCGTTATGTAACTTATTCTTGAACTTTCTGAATTCATTGTCTGATGTTTTTTTTATTTCAACATAAATTTTATCTTTTTTTACTTATCAAATAAAACCCATTAACACTAATTTCAATTTTCCATTTTGAATCTATAGCATAAATAATAACCTGAGTTCGACGGGATATCATAG
>JACXUN010000177.1 GCA_014763905.1 Campylobacterales bacterium | reverse complement strand
TGTAAAATATTAAGGACAAAACTGCGTAAAATAGACAATGCAAAAGCTCCTTTGTGAACCTTACACTTATCCTCATACAAAGCACAATCTTTGTAAAAAGTATGCACCATTCCGGTTCCATATTGTAAAACCATTGATTGTGCTACCAATTAACGACTCTTCTTGCTCTACCTTTGGAAGGCAGAGCAATGCCCACACATAATCTCTATTTAAATAAAAATTGCTAAAATACCGATTCCATTCACGTGAGTGAGAACATTTTATACCTATCAGGAGGTCATTATGGCTTTAGATGCGGCGAAAAAGCAAGAGATTATCGCTAAGTACGCAAGAGGTGAGAACGATACCGGTTCTACAGAGATTCAACTAGCATTGATTACAGAGAGAATTCAGTGTCTAACTGAACACCTTAAAACCAACAAAAAAGATCACTCTTCAAGACTTGGTCTACTTAAATTAGTCGGGCAAAGAAGACGATTAATGCGATACCTACACAACAAAGATCTCTCACGATACAATGAGATAAAAGCAGATCTTGGGCTTAGAAACTAATTCTGTCCCTTCTAGCCGTTTGGAATTATTTCAAACGGTTTATTTTTTAATCTTTCAAACTTCCCAAAATTTTTTATCATTCAATTTACATTTCCATTTAATTGCGGACTATTCCAGCATAATTCCAAGCTATTCCATTGTTTGTTTAATAAAGTTTAGTCTTTATGACTTAATTTATATATATAAAAAAACTTAGATTAATCTTGACAATTTTAACTCAATGTTGTATAATGCCTTTTAGTATTTTAAGGCTACCTTGGGGTAGCCCTAACATAAATACATAACATTAAATTAGGAGCAGAATCTATAATGAGTAATGAGACTGAAAAAAGTCCGGTAGATACTCCTGAATCTGAAGAGCAGACTTCAAATACTTCAGAAAATGAAGAGCAGAGTCTTGAGTCTGAACTTGAAGAGATGAAGGCGTTAGTAGCTGAGTGGGAAGATAAATATTTAAGAACACACGCAAATTTTGAAAACAGCAAACGATTATTGGCTAAAGATAAAGCGGTAGCGGTAGCGTATGCGAACGAAAGCTTTGCATCGGATCTCTTATCGGTAGTAGACTCTTTTGAGAGTGCATTAGCAACGATCAATGCGGCTGAAACCGATCAGAGTAACGAGGTGTTAGAGAAGATCAAAGAGGGATTGAATCTCACTTACGGACAACTCAATAAGGTATTAGAAAAGAATGGTATCAAAGCGGTCGATACGGAAGGTGATTTCAATCCGGAAGTACACCAAGCGATTATGCAGGTGGAGAGCGAAGAGCGTGAGAGTGGTCAGATCGTTCAGGTGTTGCAGAAGGGTTATACTATCAAAGATCGTGTACTCAGACCGGCGATGGTTAGTACCGCAAAATAAGAGTGCTACTTTAGTGGCATTTTAAAAGTTAAAAAAAATATACAATAACGAAAACAAAAAAAAGATAAAAGGATAGAGATAATGAGTAAAGTTTTAGGAATTGACTTAGGAACCACCAACTCAGCGATGAGTGTGTTTGAAAATGGTGAAGCAAAGATTATTGCCAACAAAGAGGGTAAAAATACCACGCCGTCAGTAGTAGCATTTACAGATAAAGGTGAAGTGTTGGTCGGTGATTCGGCTAAGCGACAAGCGGTAACCAATCCAGAAAAGACCATCTACTCAATCAAAAGAATTATGGGTCTTATGTTTGATGAGGATAATGCAAAAGAGGCAAAAGAGCGATTACCATACCATGTTGTGAATAGAAACGGTGCCTGTGCGATTGAGGTAGAGGGCAAGACCTATACGCCGCAAGAGATTTCAGCGAAAATCTTGATGAAACTTAAAGACGATGCTGAAGCATATCTTGGTGAGACGGTAACGGATGCCGTTATTACCGTACCGGCGTACTTCAATGATGCCCAAAGAAAAGCGACCAAAGAGGCGGGAACCATTGCCGGACTCAATGTACTCAGAATTATCAATGAGCCGACCTCGGCAGCGTTGGCATACGGATTGGATAAAAAAGAGTCTGAGCAGATCATTGTTTACGATTTAGGGGGAGGTACGTTTGACGTTACCGTACTCGAAACCGGTGATAATGTGGTTGAAGTTATGGCAACCGGAGGAGATGCGTTCCTCGGTGGAGATGACTTTGATAACAGAATCATCGATTATGTAGCCAATGAATTCAAAAATCAGAGCGGTATCGACATCAAAAACGACGTGATGGCACTTCAAAGGGTTAAAGATGCAGCCGAATCTGCGAAAAAAGAGCTTTCTAGTTCAACAGAGACAGAGATTAACTTACCGTTTATCACCGCTGATGCTAGCGGACCAAAACACTTGGTACAAAAGATCACCCGAGCGAAGTTTGAATCATTGATCGAAGATTTGATCGCCGGAACGATCAGAACGATTCAAAATGTTTTATCCGATGCCGGTTTAAAAGCAGTAGACATTAATGAGATCGTTATGGTTGGTGGTTCAACCCGAATCCCATTAGTACAAGAGAAAGTCAAGAAATTCTTTGCCAAAGAGTTAAACAAATCGGTCAATCCGGATGAAGTTGTTGCACTGGGTGCGGCGATTCAAGGTGGGGTACTGAGAGGAGATGTTAAAGATGTTCTTCTTCTTGACGTAACACCGCTTAGCCTTGGTATCGAAACACTGGGCGGCGTAACCACTAAAGTGATCGAAAAAGGAACCACGATTCCGGCGAAAAAGTCACAAGTCTTCTCAACCGCAGAGGATAACCAACCGGCGGTTAGTATCCATGTACTTCAAGGGGAGCGGGATTTCGCCAAAGACAATAAATCACTCGGTATGTTTGAGCTGAGAGATATTCCGGCAGCTCCAAGAGGTGTACCGCAAATTGAAGTAACTTTTGATATCGATGCGAACGGTATCTTGACTGTAACGGCACAAGATAAAGGTACCGGCAAGCAGCAAGAGATTAAGATTACCGGTTCATCAGGTCTCAGTGATGCTGAGATCGAAAAAATGGTACAAGATGCTGAAGCACACAAAGCAGAAGACCAGCAGAGAAAAGCAGTGGTTGATACACGAAACCAAGCAGATGCACTGGTTCACCAGACCAAAAAATCTCTCAATGATCTAGGTGATAACTTCGATGCAGCAGAAAAAGCCAATATCGAAACGGCGATTGCTGATCTCGAAGCGATACTTAAAAATTATTCGGCTACCAAAGAGCAGATCGAAGAGAAAGTAAAAGTCTTGACGGAAAAATCGCATAAATTAGCGGAAGCGGTCTATGCCAAAGAGCAAGGCGGTCAAAAAGAGCAGGCAGCCAAAAAAGCTGACGATGATGATGTTATCGATGCTGAAGTAGAGTAATCCTCTATTTAGCTCAGAGATATTCTTCCCTAGACAAGGTGATTTTCATCTTGTCTATTCCCCCCCCTTTTTTTTTCTAACTTTTATCTAAAAACTTTGATATAATAACCTGAGTTCGACGGGATATCATAGTCACAGCTTTACGAGGTTTCCCATAGACTGCGTTAGATTTTTTTGAATTAGCTTTAGCTAGTCCTGCAAAA
>JACXUN010000013.1 GCA_014763905.1 Campylobacterales bacterium | reverse complement strand
TCTTCAAAAAATAAAATTCTTGAACTAGCTACGGCTAGTCCTGCGAATTTTGATTTTTCAAATCTTACCTATTTTTAGGCTTCTGTGACTATGATATCCCGTCGAACTCAGGTTAATAATGGAGTTACAGAGTGCAAATAGGTAATTTCGACCTAACAAAAGATGGTACCTATATTATCGCCGAACTGAGTGCCAATCACGGCAGTGATATCACTATCGCCAAAGAGACGATAAAAGCAGCCAAAAAGATTGGAGCCAATGCTATCAAACTGCAAACCTATACGGCCGACACCCTTACTCTTGACTCTGACAATGAAGATTTTATCATTAAAGGGGGAACACTATGGGATAATAAAAAACTATATGACCTCTATAAAGAAGCCTACCTACCATGGGAATGGCACGAAGAGCTTTTCCAATATGCTAGAGAAATAGGTATCGATATTTTTTCCAGCCCTTTTGATAAGAGTGCTGTTGATTTTTTAGAACAATTTAATCCGAGTGCCTATAAAATTGCTTCATTTGAAATTACCGATTATGAACTGATCCGCTATACCGCCTCTAAAGGAAAACCTATTATTATCTCTACAGGAATAGCCACCATTGATGAGATACAAGATGCCGTTGATATCTGCCGAAGTGAAAGCAATCACAATATTATCCTGCTCAAATGTACCAGCTCTTATCCGGCTCCATTAGAAGATGCCAACCTACTCACCATTCCTAACTTGGCTCAGACATTTGGTGTAGTTGCTGGTTTTTCCGACCACACAATGGGTGTTACCGCTCCGATTGTAGCAACAACTTTAGGAGCCAAAGTGATTGAGAAACACTTTATCCTAGACAAATCCATCGGGGGTCCTGATGCCGATTTCTCTTTGGATAAAAATGAATTTGCCGAGATGATTCAAGCCGTACGTGATACGGAAAAACTGCTGGGTAAAGTGGACTACTCTATGACAACGAAAAAGAAAAAAAGTAGACAGTTTTCACGCAGTCTTTATGTGGCTAAAGACATTCAAAAAGGTGAGCTTTTTACAGAAGAGAATATTAGAAGTGTAAGACCTGGATATGGAATACATCCTAAGTATTTAAAAGAGATTTTGGGAAAAGAAGCTGAAAAAAACTATAAATTTGGAGAAAAATTTTCACATATTTTAATAGCAGGAGAGTAACAAGTGATACAACAACCAAAACGACTTTGTATACACGGTTTTGATACTTATGAACAACAAAAAGTATTGCAAAAACTAGAAAAAGAGTCTTTGATTACTATTGTTCATTGGTTCGGTGATATACCAGATGCCACATTGAGTATCCGCAAGATAAACCGCTTAAAGTTTACTCTCCAAACAGGCAAACGCCCCTATGATACATTTTATAATGAAATTGAAGACTCCTACTTAAAAACCTTTATTGATATGTATGCAAGAGAACGTTATACCAATGCTACTTTCCATGAATATCAACATATCTTCTCTCTGTATTATACTCTTTTTGCCCATTATTTATATGAAGCTAACATAGAGTTGATATTTTTTTCAAATCTCCCACACTTTGGAGCTGATTTAGTTTTATATGCATTAGCAAAGAAGTTGGAAATACTTGTTCTTATTACACACCAATCTCAATTTTCTAATCGTTTTTACACACTTGATGATATTAATAATTATCACTCTTTTTTAGATAATAATGGATATAACAATCCAGTACCAATACAAAACATTCAACCAACCTTTAAAAAACATCTTTTCTATATGAATATCAAAAAACGTAATTTTTTTCCTTGTCTTAAACCTCTTTTGCTCAAAGATCTTAAAATGGGACTAAAAGGAAAACGAGGGCGAACCATTGCCCATGCATTAGTGCATTATTCAAAATGTAAAACATTTAGAAAAAGACTAGAAAAAGCTCAAACTATTCATGTTGATTTTTCAAAAAAATACGTCTACTTTGCTTTACACTGGCAACCTGAACTCACTACTACAGCAATAGGAGGACGTTACTCTGATCAAATCAGAGCCATAGAGACCTTATCTCAGCTTATACCTGATGATTACTATATCTATGTCAAAGAGAATCCCAAACAGACATGGTATCAACGAGATGAACTTTTTTTTAAACGTTTATCTATTATTCCCAATACTATTTATCTGTCCAATCAAATTAGTACTTATGAACTAATTGAAAACAGTCAATTTATTGCAACCATTTCTGGTACAGTTGGATGGGAGGCAATTAGTGGCGGAAAAAATGCTTTAATTTTTGGTCAAGCTTGGTACCAAAACCTACCAGGTGTTTTCCATTATACACCAAAACTCAAATTTGAAGAGATTATAAACTATACTATCACTCACAAAGCATTAGAAATTGCCTATAATAAACATTTAAATAAAAAAACTTATGCAGGGTTAGTAGACATAAGCTATAAAGCACTTGTCAAAGATTTTAGCAGTGATCAAGCCATTGAAACATTATATAACTCTCTTCATTACATTCTCTCAAACCCAAAAGGATCAAAGTGATTTATAACACCCTTATTTACGGTATGCACTGGAAAAGTCAAACAGAGGCTATCAAGGCACTTGAAAAAGATAATCTCATCAATGTCAAAATCTGGATAGGTAAAAACAAAGAGAACCATATCAATATCGGAAAACTACGCCGAAGCAGAATAAAAAAAGAGCCATATTCTGGACTAAACAGCGAACTTTATGATCGTATCTATCAAGAAGCTTTCCCTATTTTTCTAGATATGTTTGCTCGCAATCCCTCTCAATATGCTATTACGCATCAAGAAGCGGTCAATCTTTATAATTATTTCTTTGATTACTTTTCAAATATACTCCATAAACACAATATCCAACTCATGTTATTCCATATGTTTCCTCACTTTGGTAGTGACTATTTATTGACTGTTATCGCTAAACATATGAATATTAAAATGATACTCATGTATCAATCTCTTGTTCCTAACCGATTTCAATATATAACAGACTTAAAAGATTTTGGACATTTTGAAACGTCTAAAGTTACTTTTGACTATCCTTATCAAACCGTCAATTTTGGAATGAGAAAAGTGCAGTTTTATATGAAAAATATCAAACTTAAATATAGAAGTTGTAACTATACTCTTCTACAAAAATTAAGACGTTATTTTTTCAAAAGTGTTGGAAGAATGACATTTTTAGGACTTATCAAAAGCTATATTGATTGTTTAAACTTTAAATACTACTACCATAAACTCAGCTATGACCATATCGATACCAGTAAAAAATCAGTCTATTTCCCACTTCAAATGCAACCGGAAATGACCACCTCCACATTAGGAGAAGTTTATAGTGATCAACTCTTAGCCATAGAAAAAATCTCCAATATCATTCCCGATGACTGGGTAATCCATGTCAAAGAGAACCCAAAACAGTTAGAAGGACATCGTGGAGAGTACTTCTTCAAACGTCTTTCACTCATCAAAAAAGTCAAATATATTGCTAAAACTGTCAATAGTTTTGATCTCATAGATAACTGCCAATTTGTTGCCAATGTTTCAGGAACTGTTGGATGGGAGGCACTCATAGCCAATAAACCTTGTGTAGTATTTGGAAAAGCATGGTACCAAGAGTTCAATGGCATTATCAAATACCATCACAATCTAACATTAGAAGAGATTATCAATACAAAAATTGATCAGTCACTGATAGAGAAACAATATAATCACTTTATCCAACACACTGCCAACGGAATCGTCGATAGAGGCTACATCCCCAATTTCCCAGAATATACCGATGAGAACAATGCCAAATATCTCAAAGAGTCCCTTAGCAAAATTATCAACTCTCTATAACGAAAACTCTTTTATCTTAAACTTAATCACACCCGAACTCCCTGTTTTATTCACCCCATTAATAAAACAGTGTTCACCGTCCTCATTGGGATTAAGTACCGTATAACCCAGATCATTCACAATCATCTTTCCAATTTGGTAATGGGTCAAAATCGGTTGTTTGATTTGAACCTTTTGATCACTATACAGCAAAAACGGCACCTTGGAAACTTCCATATCCAATTCTGAATGCCCATACTTTTCATGATCATCTTGATACCCCAAACGCTCCCCGTGATCGGAGGTAAAGTAAACTTTGAACGACTGATTCGTACTATCCATATAGGAGAAAAACTCCTTTAAGAGATAGTCCACGTACCGCACTGAATCGTTATAGGTGTCAATTTTGTAGTTGCGGTAATCCGTCCGATCATACACTTTGCTCTTAAATCGTTTCGGAATGTACTTTTCATACGGGGAGTGATTGGCACGTAGATGCAAGATGATAAAGTTCTTTTGATTCCAATCAACGGTTTTGAGTTGATCGATTAACGCATCATCGAAACTATTCTCGGCAAAATCTTTACGAATCCTAATTGCTTCGGCATATTTCAAAATAGAAGCAATACTCATCCCCTCCTCTTGCATCGAAAACCATGCCGTATGGTAGCCGTTATCTTTTGCCAACTTCAGTAGATTGGTTTTTTCATTCAGCATCAGTGCTATATTGGTCGGTTCCCGTTTGAGGGAGAAAAAGGTGGAGATGGCTACGGGTGTATTGACCCCACAGCTCACAGCCTTTGTAAATGCAAAATGCGAATCAGATTTAAGTTGGTCAAGGTTTGGCGTATTATTGTTATCATATCCGTAAAGGTGCATCCGTTTATAGCTGAGACTCTCCCCCATGACGATAATGACATTTTGCTCTTGGCTCTTTTTCTTTTCAATCACATAGGGCTTGAATTCCCCCTCTTCCATCGGCATAATCAAATTTTTAGTCGCCAAAGAAGAGGAGTAGAGCATATTAAGATAAGAAAAGTTCAAAGGACTAATGGTCAAGGTGTGCGGTCGGAAATAAGCATACACCGGTAGTCCCACAAAGAGCGTGATAAAACCGTAATTGGCATAGATCGAACTTTTGAGCTGCAACTTTTTGCTCAAAGTAATAATCAGATAAAAAAGAGCCGCATAACTCACCCCTACAATCAACAAAGTAGGGATAATCGAGTAAAGCGAATCGATAATATCCGCCATCTCGCTAAAGAGCAACTCAAAATGATAGGGTTGAATCGTACTTCTAAAAAAGGCAAAATAGATCACCTCAACCATACTCATCAAAATAAAGAGTGCCGAAAAGATATTCCGTGATTTTCGGGTCAAAAAGGCGATTAATAACGACACCGCAAAGGTAATACCGATCTGCTGTAAGGTAAACTTCGCCGATTTGATATAAAAGTTCGGATAAAAGAGATTGGTAAAAAAATCGATACCAATTAAAGTCAACGTCAATATCAAGGCATAGATATAATTCTTTTTATAACGAATAAACCACTGCTTCAAACGCATTACCTTATAATTTGAGGTGCGATAGTCATATCTTGTTTGACAATATCATACTTGTTCAACACATTTATCTCATTTTGGCTAAATACGATATTGTTCTCAAACTCCTCTTGAAGTTTGCCCTCATTATAAAGTTTCACCCAGCGTCGATAGTGGGGCCCCATACTCACTTTTTTCCCGCTTTCCAGCAGTCGTTTTCGGTTTTGGATATTGCGTTCAAACTGGGCATAACTGCGTATCGGATAGTGGAACACCTCGATTGCCGTAAACCGTTTGATCTTATCGTACCCGGAACGGAGGAAGTCTCGCATATTGGCGATATGCAGGGCTTTATGATTACCGCCTCTGAGATAGAGAAGTCCATGCGGATTGACAATGGTTTTGGGTCCTATTTTACCTAAGGCGATGGAAACTTTTTCATTGCCTAACTGTTTCTCTTTGGCGTAATAGATCGGATTTTCGACATGATAGGTGGCATTAAAAAAATCACCGCTCTGCAACGTCGTCTCATCCAAGATCATATTGTACCGCTGCACCGTCAGCACCGAACCTCTAAAGGCGAGATTTTCTTTGAGATTCAGCTCGTTTTGCGGCAGCCAAAACTCATCGGCATCATTATTAATAACCCAATCCGCTTTTAATTGTTTTTTGGCAATATTTGCTAACTGCTTCATCCATTTGGCTTGGTTGTAGTTTCCTTTTTCATCGATAACGACTATTTCAAATTCCTCTTGAAGTTGCGTCAAAAGCTCTCGTGTCCCGTCACTTGAATCGTTATCCATTACCACAAACGCATCTACCCCCAATGCTGCATGGGTTCGGATATTGGCTTCGATAATGTCGGCTTCGTTTTTGACCAAAATCGTCATTACTAAACAAAAATCAGTCGGATTAAATCGGTGGTAAAAATAGTCTAACATAAATGCTCCTCTAATCGTTGGGCGATCGCTTGATAGTGTGCCTCATCGGGATGTCGCCAATTGGTCGGGATGAGATAGTCATAATAGAGATACGACACAAAGTTATGGATCAATGTTTCATCTACCTGCCACGTCTCGATATTTTGCAGAATCGTTAAAATTTTTTCTCTCGAATCCGCTGTCTTCACCAATCCCTCAATCGCAAAAAAGGCTTCACCCAATACCAAGACTCGTTTTTTGAATAATAAAGATTCCATTGCCACACTGGAGTTAATCGTCATAACGACTGCAGCATTTTCGATTAGGGTCTGCGTATTTTCGGAACTAAAGTGTATCTTGTCACTTATTTTTTGATGCAGTATACTATAGTCACTTACCCGGTCGGAAGGATGCTCTTTGATAACAAAAGCGATATCCAACTGCTCCCAGAGCCATTCGATGATCTCAAATAGGACAAACATATCCTGTATCCACGGCGAATGTTGAATGATCTGAGTATCGTATGCTACTTGAAACGGGACAAAAATATACCGCTTAGGCAACACCGTCTCAAACTGTTTTTGTTCTCTTTTGGCGACACGTACCTCTAAATTCTGAGGCAATGTACGATCACTATAGTCCAATCCCCGATAAAACTCAGTCTTTCGTGGAACGGAATTTGTCGCATTGACCCCTTGAAAATCCATCGTCGTGGTATTAGGAAGTACTCCGTTTTCAAAAAAGACGGATTGAATCTGCAACAGTTTGGCGATCTCAACCGCTATGGCTTGATGAAACTTTTTACCGTTCCAGACGATTAAATAGTCCGGTTGATAACGATTTAGAGCATTATAGACGACCATACTCACCCAATAAGTCTGAAGCTGTAGCAGTTTTTTATAAAAAGCTTTATGCAGACTATTTCTATATTTGGCTTCGATTTCGTGATATTTGATGGCTAATATGAACTCTGTATCGATCTTACTAAGTAATTTCAAACCGCCAAAAGAGAGTCGCAAAGAGGGGAAAAAGAGCCGCTTCCCCTCAAAAGGGAGATGTTCCAATAGATTACCGAAATAACGGTACTGATGTTTGGTCACGGCAAAAAAGAGCAGTTTCATTCTTTATCTTTGATAGATCTCTAGATAGCACCCTTTCCAGCGTTTGTGTACCCAGAACCACTCGTCGGGTTTATTCCGAATCACCTGCTCCATAATGTCCGCTTGTGCTTGGGTCATTTGAACAATATCACCCTCTTTATTGTCTGTTTTTATCGGGAGAATCGGATCATAAAAGGTAACGGTATAGTGATCATAATTTTCCGTAGAAATAAAAACAGGGATAATAACCGCATCCATACTTCGAGCCAATACCGACGCTGCTGGGGAGTGCAATACAGAATGTCCAAAAAAGGTGACTTCAATCCCCCCCTGCTTGGCTCCTAAATGCTGATCGACCAATAAACCTAAAGCTTTCCCCTCTTTGAGAGCCTTCATCCCCCCTTTTATTGCACCCTTGCGGTAGAGCATCTCGACATTGTATTTTTCTCGATTAGCAATTAAGACTTTATCCATCACTTTGGAATCCAATTTACGTCCGATACCAACCAACGTCATCCCAAATTTAGCAGTAAGCAAAGGGGGCAACATTTCCCAATTACTATAATGTCCGGTTATAAAAATAATTTTTTGATTATTTATTATTGCATTTTCAACGATGGAGGCATTTTTAAACGTAATCTTTTCCAAAAGCTTTTCTTTAGAGTATCCGTTACGTCCCATAAATCCGATAATATTTTGAAGTAGATTATAAAAAGTATGTTGACCGATACGGTCTCTTTGGGCTTGTGTTAAATGCTCTCCAAACGCTAACTTGAGATTGGCATCAATAATATGTCGATGTTTTCCATCCACAGTATAAACAAACCAACTCAATCCACGCAAGATACCGTCCATCACCAATTTCGGCAAAAGTTTTGCCAACAAAGCAAATATTTTATAAAGAAAAAGATACACATAATCAATCATGGCAAAATTATACCCATCTAAAAATTAATCTAATTGTGCTATACTTCAAAAATCTCAAAGCGACATAAGGAGCAACCAATGAAACGATTCATAACCGTACCACAAAACTTCATGGACAAAACCGCTCTGCTGCTTCAACTCTTCCTGTAAAAATCACCCTTTCACACGACAACTTAAGCCATTTAGGTTCTAATACAAATCTATTTTAGATAAAATTAGACAATTTTTTATATATCTATGGTTAGATATATTTTTATGTATTTTCAAGGTAAAAACTATGAGCAAAGAGATCATTAAAATATTTGACACCACATTGCGTGACGGCGAGCAGAGTCCCGGTGCTTCGATGAACACCGAAGAGAAGATTCAGATCGCTATCCAGTTAGAAAAATTAGGCGTAGACATTATCGAAGCGGGATTCGCAGCAGCCAGTCCGGGAGACTTTGATGCGATCTCCAAGATCGCTCAGCGGATCACCAAATCAACCGTCTGTTCTTTGGCACGAGCAGTGGAAGCCGATATCAAAGCCGCCGGTGACGCGATCGCCGTAGCAAAAATGAAGCGGATTCATACCTTTATCGCGACCAGTGCGATTCATATGGAACACAAACTCAAAATGAAACCCGAAGAGGTGATCAAACGTGCCGCTAACGCAGTAGCCTATGCCCGAACGTTTGTCGAAGATGTGGAGTTTAGCTGTGAAGATGCCGGACGAAGCGATATCGGTTTTATGAAAGAGATTTGTGATGCGGTGATTGAAGCGGGAGCGACCACCATTAATTTACCTGATACAGTCGGTTTCCGATTGCCAAGCGAGATCGGTGCCATGGTACGGGAAATGAGTGAGTACACCAAAGGACGAGCCATTATCTCCGTCCATAATCATAACGATTTGGGATTGGGGGTTGCCAACTCTTTGGAAGCGGTGATCAATGGAGCCAGACAGATCGAATGTACCATCAATGGTTTGGGTGAGCGTGCCGGGAATGCAGCATTGGAAGAGATCGTTATGGCGATCCGAACCCGGCAAGATATCTTTAACAATATCGATACCAATATCGATACCAAAGAGATCTATCCATCCAGCCGTTTGATCGCCAATATCACCGGTATCGAACCACAGCCGAACAAAGCAATCGTCGGTAAAAATGCCTTTGCCCACGAGAGCGGTATCCACCAAGACGGGATGTTGAAAAACCGTAAAACGTACGAAATCATCTCTCCGGAAGATATCGGATTGGATTTGAGCGATACCTTGGTATTGGGCAAACACTCAGGACGGGCGGCGTTCAAAGACAAGTTGGCGAAATTAGGATTTACCTTGGATGATGAGGCATTAAACAGTTCGTTTGAACGGTTCAAAGTTTTGGCCGATAAGAAAAAAGATATCTATGATGATGATTTACGAGCCTTGGTCACCAATGAGATGACCAAAGCAACACAGATATTTGAGTTGGTCTCATTACAGTTGATGGATTGCAGCAGCGGAGTACCAAGTGCCGCCGTCAGTATCCGCAAAGATAACCAAGAGATGATCGATGCCAGTATCGGTGGGGGAACCATCGATGCAATCTTCAAAACCATCGACCGTATCTCGGGATATGAGGGTAAATTGATGGACTATAAAGTCACCTCGGTCAGTAAAGGCAAAGATGCTCTTGCCAATGTCACGGTCAAAGTCGAATTCAATGAAGACGAACCGGCGATCATCGGACACGGACTTCATATCGACACCATGTTGGCGAGTGCCAGAGCCTATATCTCAGCACTCAACAGCTACTTAAGTATGCAAGGAATGCTCAAAAAACGCAACCCCGACAGCTCAAAGACGGTGTAATGAAACGCATTCTACTCTTACTGCTGATCGGGATCGGTACACTCTGGGGGGAGATTGTGGTCGGAGCCGAACGAAGTTCCGAGTACCTGCCCCTGCTTCAGGGTAAAAAAGTAGCCTTAGTGGTCAACCACTCATCCCTAATCGGAGGAGAACATCTGGTTGATTACCTTCTGAGACAACAGATTCAGATTACAAAAATCTTTGCTCCCGAGCATGGATTTCGCGGCGATGCTGATGCCGGTGAGCATGTTCAGAGCGGCAGAGACCGAGCGACGGGACTTCCCATCGTCTCACTCTACGGCTCTCATAAGAAACCGACCGCCCAAGATTTAAACGATGTCGATGTCTTGCTCTTTGATATCCAAGATGTCGGGGTACGATTCTACACCTATCTCTCAACCCTGCACTATATCTTGGAATCCGGAGCCGAACAGCACCGTCCGGTCATCCTGCTTGACCGCCCCAATCCCAACGGATCACGTATCGATGGAGAGATACTCAACCTCAGCTATCAATCATTTGTCGGACTTCATCCGGTACCGATTCTCTACGGAATGACCATTGGAGAGTACGGCAGGATGATTAACGGTGAAGGATGGCTCCGAGGTGCTCAAAAAGCCGATCTAACGGTTATCCCGTTGCAAAACTATACACATACCACCCCTTATGATCTGCCGGTGAAGCCCTCACCCAATTTACCCAATGCCCTATCCGTCTATCTCTATCCATCACTGGCTCTGTTCGAGGGAACCACCTTCTCTGCCGGTCGCGGAACCGATAAGCAGTTTCAGATTTACGGAGATCCGAAATATACCCAGAAAGCATTCTCCTTTATACCGGTCTCTAGCGAAGGTGCCAAATACCCCAAGCATCAAAATCAACGCTGCTATGGTGTCGATCTCCGCTCAACCGTTATCGATCCCCATGCAAGTCTCAATCTGAACTATCTCATCGATGCCTATCAGCACTACCCTGATAAAAAAAACTTTTTTCTCAAAACAGGATTTTTTAATCAACTCGCCGGCAGTGACCGATTGCGCCAACAGATTGAAGCTGGCTTAAGTGAAACCGAAATCAAAGCAAGCTGGAAGCAAGAACTCGATGCCTTTAAAACCATTCGTCAACGCTATCTCCTCTACCCATAAGGTATCGGTATGAGTGTCAAGAGTGTCTTAAACACCATTATTTTAGGGCTGGTTGGACTGCTGATCTATGCCATTGCCACCAGTCGGGTAGTCAATACCACCGTCCTGCTCCAAGCCGGTCATGAAGGACGGAGCAAAGGCAATATCGGCTCCATCAATGGCAAATACCGAGAGTCTGAGTGGAACACCCGCATCACCAAAATGATCGAACAAGAGCTGAAAAAAGAGGGCATAGAGGTCACTCGCGTCGGAGCCTCCATCCCGGTTGCCAATGCCCGTATCGCCGTTGCGGTACATTTCGACGGAGCCACCACCCCCTGCTCCACCGGTGCTTCTATCGGATATGACCAAGAGCATCCCTTAGCCAAAAAAACCGCTCAGCACTGGAAAGATAGGTATCAACCTTACTTCCCTTTTCAATGGCATCAAGACAACTATACCAAAAATCTATCCGACTACTACGGCTTCAACCGCGTTCACAGTGAGAAAGGATTTTTAGTTTTGGAGTTAGGGGAGATCACTTGTGATGAGCAGGTAGCGTGGCTGGAGCCGCGTTTGGAACTGATTGCAACCCGAGTTGCCGACTTTATATTAGAGGAGTTAGACCCATGAAAAAAAGTATACTATTTTTAACCGCCTTGGCATTTAGCCATTGTCTCTATGCCAATTCAATCGAAACACCGATTGAGATTATCGATAAACCGATCGTTTTCAAGCAAGAGCGTATCGATATGACCCAATCCTATATCCAATCACACTATGGCATTCATACCGATTCAATTGAGATCACTCCGCGTATCATTATCCTGCACTGGACGGCAGAAATGGATTTCGAGAAGTCGTTTAATCGACTCAATCCCCAGAGACTCCTATCGGATCGAAAAGACATCGCGAAGGCAAGTGCCTTAAATGTTTCTGCACACTTTCTCGTCGACCGTGACGGAACCATCTACCGACTCATGCCCGAAAACTGGATGGCCCGCCACGTCATCGGACTCAATTACAGCAGTATCGGTATCGAAAATGTCGGCGGTAAAAATAACACCGATGACGATCTGACTCCCGAACAACTGGCATCCAATATTAAATTGGTACGCTACCTCAAAGCAAAATTCCCTACCATCACCCGACTTATCGGACACCATGAATATCGTGAGATGGAAACCAACGCACTGTGGTTAGAACAAGATCAGGGATATCGAACTGAAAAAAGTGACCCGGGAGATGCGTTTATGCGAAAAGTGCGTAATGCGGTATTGGATTTGAATTTGAGTGATGCCAAAGAGTAATGGAAACGGCGGCTTCAGCCCCGAAAAAGCGAAGGGAATCTCGCTCAATCTTTTTGCGGGACTAAAGTCTCCGGTTCCTAAGGGTAAGTTATGAAAGGGACTCTTCTTTTCTAAAGAAGAACCCCGAAACTATAGAAGTCCCAAACAGTATGAACAACCAAACCAAAGAGTGAACCGGCACCGAGTCTTTGGCTTCCTCCACCACACTCTCCTCATACGGCTCACAATCACAATCCTCTTCACTCTTGATAATCTCACCTGCCACCGCACTGTTGCTTCTCGCTCCGGCATCCAGATTGAGATCGGTTTGGGTTAGCGTAAAAATTGGTGTACTGCCTGTCGCATTGATATCTGAATCTTTGGTATCGTCTGTCCCCTGATCCTGCTCGGTAAACCGATAGTCATTTGGCAAAGTGGTTTTGTCAAATACCACTCGATAGTGTAAAATAAAGTTCGCAATTTTCATTTACGATACCCTTTCAGAAGAAAGAAACGGAGAGTAAAATGAGAATTGATGAACGAGAGCTGTTTAAA
>JACXUN010000176.1 GCA_014763905.1 Campylobacterales bacterium | reverse complement strand
TTGGATGAATGATATTGATAGAATGCAACAATTATGTGGTTATGATTGGATTATCAATCAATTTAAATGTATTGATATTTAATGGGGATTGGTATTATAATCACATTCGTGTAAGCTGCGTATACATGATTTTATAATAACACAACATATGATGCGAAAAATTTTCTTGATTTTATTCTCATTTACTGCACTGTTTGCAGATATGGAGAGTGAAAAAAAGTGTGGATGAAGGCGGATTGAACTTCGGTTTTTCTCGTTACGACGTTAAACGTCGTAACGCATATGAGAGAGAAAGAATACGCTATTTCACCTCCACACTAATCCCCTCACTATGACTCCTAAACTCCGGTGCATACATACTCTCTATCGTCGTGATACCGTTGCTGAAGACCCCCTGATGAGTCACCACTAACGGATACTCGAAAATATAAGTGCCTCTTGGCAGTGAATCGATAAAGAAATAGGTCGCATTATCTTTGGTACTCTCATAGTAGCCTAAACCGTCCTGCCATTTATATTGGCTGATGACATTGATCGGTTCAAAGGCAGAAGCTCTAGCATCTTTGAGCATGATGAACTCCATGTCTCGATCGACCTTGATTTTGATCTGAACTTTGAGTCGGTCACCGACTTTGAGCGGAAGTTTGTCGATGGCGATGAGAGTGTTGCCCATATCGGTCGGCTTGTCGAGATAGAGTGTTTTGGTGATCTGAAGCGGGGTCTCTTGGAACCGTTTGACCTTATCCATATTTTCAAAATATTGCCAATAGAGACCGCCCCAAGCGATGTGTTTATTGGGATTGGTGAGGGTGACGGTCGACATATCGGTATCGAACGTTTCAAAGGCAGCTTTATAATATCCGGTACCGACTTGGGCGGTTTTTTGGGCTTGTTGGAGTGCCGGTTGATAGTCGACTGCGGTATCAAACTTCGCCTCGACCAGTTTGTCGCTGGTGAGCCATTGGCTGTTGTAGAGCAGAGCATGGATCGCACCGGTGGTGGCTTTGGTCGTCGACCAGTGGTTGGTCTGTTTGTTTTTGAGCAGCCAGACGGTGAGCTGTTCGACGGCGGCTTGATCGTGAGCCACATTCTCAAAGAGTTCGATCATCAGAGCATGAGTCTCAATTGGCATCTCATTCCAGCTAAAGCCGTGGGTGTATTTGAAGTACATTCCTTTTTCCGAATCGGTGATGGCTCGCTCTTTGAGCGATTTGATAATGGCTTGGGCGATCTCTTTCTTGCCGTATCGGTGCATGGCTAGGGCGATGAGAGTCTGCTCATGGAGTCCTTTTTTGGTCCAATATTTCTTGGCTTGATCGAGGTAATAGTGCTGAGCTGTCGTTTTCTCTTTCACGTTAAATAGGCTTTTGGTATAGAGATAGTGAATCAGAATGCTGCTGAGATGGTCTTCCTCCAGTGTGGTGGCATTGTGTTCCACGGCTTGGAGCAGATCGTTATAGGTTTCGAGAACCTGCCGATCCAAGAAGGCGAAAGTCTCCAGCTCCGGTGTCTTGATCCCCAGCTGTTTGAGTCGTCCTAACCCTTCAGTGATATATTGGGTGATGTACCAATTAGAATAACCGCCCTCAAACCACGACCAGCCTTTGTCCTCATTTTGCCGTTTGGTCAGTTTGTCCCAGACGGTTTGCTGTTCGGCTGCCATGCGATTGAGATCGAAGAGCAGTCCGATACGGTTCATCTGTTCGGTTTCACTTTGAGCGGTCAGCACCCAAGGGGTCTCTTCTAGCAAGAGCGATTTGAGTTCGGCATTGGTCGATAACACACTCCAGAGCTCCTCTTTGCTCTTCCAGCTCTCAAATACCTTTTTGATTTTCGGTGATTGGTTGGCGATATGTGCGGCTAAAGTGTTGGCGAAGTAGCGGTTGAAGAGCTGTTCATTACACTCATGCGGGAACTCCATCAGATACGGCAGGGCTTGGATGGCGTACCATGCCGGATTGGAGCTGATCTCTAGGGTCAATCGGTAATTTTTGAGGGTCGTCGAGTTGTTGTCTCGCAGTGACTCCAACGTAAAGTTCTGAGTAGATTGAGCCGCAATCGGCAGCGTAATCCCTTCAGTGACGAAGGTTCGATTGGTCAAGATCGGTTTGACGACTTGCTCGGCATCGGTATGGGTATCGCTTTGGGCGATCAAAGTGTGTTGAATCGCCGATACCTTATCAACATCTGGTACCGTGAAACTGTAGCTCACCGTCGTCGAAGCCCCCTTGGCAAGGCTAAAAGGCTGCGTAAAGTTCTGATCCGGGAAGATCGCTTCATTGTTGAGCGGATTGACCAGTTTCATGATGCAGGTTCCGTTAATCTCTTGATTACTCGTATTGACCACTTTGCCGCTGAGGGTAATGGTGTCATGTTCTCTAAAGAAACGTGGCAGATTGGTTACGACCATGAGTTCTTTTTGGGTGGTGATCTCTTTTTCGATTATCCCCATTTGCAGTGTTTTGGTATGAGCCAGTGCCATAAATTTCCAACGGGTCAGGGCATCATTGGTTTTGAATTTCAGAATGATATTGCCCTCTTTGTCAGTTTGAATATCCGGTTTGAAGAAGAGACTCTCTTTGAGATTTTTTCGGATAGCGATCGGTTGGGATGGAGTCGGTTTTGCGATACGCATCGAGGCATCTTTCGCTCCTCCCGATTCATATGTGATACTTTTGGCTGAACTCTCTATAGGGTAAACATCTACGGATGCGGATGCCTCCATCATCGGGGCGGGAGAAGGCGGTGCGGCCTCTGCATTAGCAACATTTTCGCTCATAGCATAGCCATAGGAAACTCCCCTAGAGCTATCCGATTGGAAGCCCTCTAGTTCTCTAAATTGCCGGGTGAGTCTCTCCGTATAGTCTCTCCATTGCGTCTCATCGCTAACGGATTGGAACTGTTTGGCTTCCCATTGATGATAATAATCGGGTTGATATTTGGGGAAGAGATTCGGCATAGTAAAGTTCGAGGAGACAAAGCTGTCTAGTGCCGCATCATACATCGTCGCCACCATTTGTGCCATCACCTTCTCTCTGTTTTTACCGCTGATTTTGAGCTGCCACTCCTCCTCTTGATCCGGTTGAAGTTGATCTCTGAAGGTGATCAGTTCGATCTGGAGTTGATTATCCCACGGGACTTCGAGTCGTGCGGTAATGGTATGGGAACGGTTGTTCAAGACATAGGTGAGGGTATAGTAGATATCTCCTCTATCGGTTTTATGGATCGGGATCAGCTCTTGGGCGGCATGTTCGACGCTCACCCACTTCTCATCCGCCAGTTGAGATTGGCGTTCGATATCCAGCATGAGATGCATTTTCGGTACAGAGCTTTTGAGAGCAATGGTCGCGGTATCGCCAGCCTCATAACGCTGTTTATTGGCTCCTACCCAGAGTTCGGTCGGATAGGGCGGCTCTGTTGCTGAGGTATCATAGATTGTGATTTTTTTGCTCTTCTCGATGGCGGTACCGTATCGATCTTGGCTAATCACGGTGAGGAGATACTCTCCTTGTTTGAGATCGTGGAGGGATAGCTCTTGACTCTTTTGGGTATCAAACGGGAGAGTCTGCACGGTGGTTTTAGCCGGTTCTTTAGT
>JACXUN010000175.1 GCA_014763905.1 Campylobacterales bacterium | reverse complement strand
TGATGCTACCTACAGTTTAGCTGAAGCTTTATCTTTGATCTCTATGGTTAAATTGAGATATGGTTTTATTAAGTTATTATGAGTATTGGAATGGGATGGTTTTAAAGTGAGAGAGGCTATAATTTTTGTTGATTTTTATGAAGTGAAGGATAGTAATATGGTTTTAGTTACAGGCGGTGCAGGATATATCGGTTCGCATACGGTTATTTTATTGGTTAAAGCTGGTTTTAAAGTGGTAGTGTATGATAACTTTTGCAACTCGTCACGCGAGGCGATCAAACGGGTAGAGGAGATAACCGGAGAAGAGATTATTTTAGTAGAGGGTGATATCCGGGATCGAGAAGCGTTACGAAACGTATTTACTCACTATCCGATCGATTCGGTGATCCATTTTGCCGGACTCAAAGCGGTCGGGGAGTCGGTAGAGCAGCCGTTGAAGTATTATGATAATAATGTCGTCGGTTCCAATATCCTGTTTGAGGTGATGCAAGAGCAGGGGTGCAAATCGATTGTTTTCAGCTCTTCAGCCACAGTTTACGGTGATCCGGCAATTATCCCGGTCAAAGAGGATTTCCCTATCTCCGCGACCAATCCATACGGTCGTTCGAAGCTCTTTATCGAAGAGATGCTGCGGGATGTTTTTGTCTCTGATAATAGTTGGAAAATCGTATTGTTGCGATATTTTAATCCGGTAGGGGCACATGAGTCGGGGAGAATTGGAGAAGACCCGAATGATATTCCGAATAATTTGATGCCGTTTATCGCTCAGACAGCGGTAGGCAAGCGGGAGTATTTGAGTGTCTTTGGGGATGATTATGATACGCCGGACGGTACCGGAGTACGGGATTATATCCATGTAATGGATTTGGCGGATGCCCATGTCAAAGCCTTAGAGAAGATCAGAAGTTTCGATCAGGTGATGACCATTAATATCGGAACAGGCAGGGGGTATTCGGTACTGGAGGTAGTCAAAGCGTTTGAAAAAGCTTCCGGTCGAACCGTACCGTATAAAATAGCACCCAGAAGAGCCGGTGATATCGCCATCAACTATGCCGATACCAGTTATGCAAAATCGGTGCTTGGTTGGGAGGCAACACGGGATATCGATCAGATGTGTGAAGATAGCTGGCGATGGCAATCCAATAATCCAAACGGCTATAAAGGGGCATAGCGATTACGCTAATGCCTCCATCCAGACGGTGAAATCGGCATCACTTGGCATACGCCAATCGGCTCTGGGACTCAAACTGATGGTTCCGACTTTCGGTCCATCGGGGATACAAGAGCGTTTAAATTGTTGCGTAAAGAAACGCCGGATGAAGAGTTTGAGCCACTTCTTGATGGTCGCTTCATCATAGCGGTCAAAAGCCATGTTAGCCAAAAAGAGAATCTTCTGCGGCGTTGCCCCGTATTTGATCAAGTGATAGAGAAAGAAATCATGCAGTTCATAAGGACCGACAATCGATTCGGTTGCTTGCACGATCTCATCATCTCGGTGCGGAAGCAGCTCAGGACTGATCGGTGTGGCCAAGATATCATCGATGATCTCGGTAATTGCTTCATTATATTTGAAATATTCGATAACATACTGAATCAAGGTTTTTGGAATGCCGGAGTTAAGGGCGTACATACTCATGTGGTCGCCGTTGTAGGTACTCCATCCCAACGCGATTTCACTTAAATCGCCGGTTCCAATTACCAATCCCCCCTCCCGGTTGGCGGTATTCATCAATATAGCGGTTCTGGCACGGGCTTGGACATTTTCATAGGTGACGGTATGATCGTTCGGATCATGTCCTATCGCCTTAAATTCAGCCAAAGCGATATCGGTAATATTGATTTCCCGTAGGCTCACTCCTAACGCTTCACACAGTTGAGTTGCATTGTTTTTGGTACGGCTGGTGGTTCCAAATCCGGGCATAGTAATGGCGATAATATTTTCTGAAGCCCACCCCATTATCTCAAATGCACGGTGTGTTGAAAGTAGGGCAAGGGTGGAGTCAAGTCCACCGGAAATCCCGATAACTGCTTTGGTGATATGGGCGTGCTGCATCCGTTTGATCAATCCATGGGCTTGAATTTGGATAATCTCTTCACAACGGTGCTGTTTCTCGTCATATTGAGAGGGAACAAACGGCATCGGATTAATAGAGCGTTGTAGTTCAATTATCTCAGGAGTCGGGGCAATGGAAATATATCGGTATGGAGTTATCGGTTCATCACTATAACTGGATTCGTTGAGTCGCAGCCACTGGAGACGCTGCAGGTCAATATCGGCAGTAATCAAGACATTATTCAACGCAAACCGTTTAGATTGAGCCAGTGTGGAACCGTATTCGCTGATAATGGCATGTCCGCCAAAAACCGTATCGGTAGTCGACTCTCCCACACCGGCTGAGCTGTAGATATAGGCTCCCATACATCTTGCACTCTGTGTGCGTACCAGCTCCTCACGGTACTCGGCTTTGCCGATAAGTTCATTACTCGCTGAGAGATTACAGATCAGATTGGCTCCGCTACTTGCCATACGGTTGCTAGGCGGCATAATCGCCCATAAATCTTCACATATCTCGATACCCATACAAAGCTCACGATTGTTGCTGAAAAGCAGATCGACACCAAAGGGTACGGTTTGATTTAGCAGGGTGGTAGTTTCTCCTTGTATATGCCGACCGGAAACAAACTGACGCTTTTCATAAAACTCTTTTTTGTTGGGTAGATAACTTTTGGGTACGACACCTAAAATCTTGCCATTTTGGATCACGACCGCACAGTTATAAAGTCGGTTATGATCTATTAAGGCGATGCCCAGAATAGCAAGCGTTGTAATACTTTGACTTGTCTCTAAAATCGTCTCTAGGGCTTCATCTTGTGTTTGTATCAAGGTTTGGTTGAGTAAAAGGTCTGAGGCAGTATAACCGGTTAGTGTCAACTCTGGAAAGACCACAACAGAAACCTGTTTCTGATAGGCTTGATCAAGGAGTGTTATGATCTCTTGTGCATTTTGACGGGGATTGGCAATGGTGGTCTTATTGACCGCTGCAGCAACGCGGTAGAATCCATGCATAATAAAATATCCTTCAACGAATTGGTGTAGATATTATATCAAATAATGATTTTTTTACTGCAGTATAAAAACTTTGTTGAGGTATTTGATCTTTTGACTATTTAGGATTTGAATCTGATCCCAATAGCGTTGGGTATAAAATTTACCGCTCTTTTGAGTATATTCACCTTGTGAGGGGAAGGCTTGACCCCATGACTGTTTTTTATCTAAAATATCGATAATATTTGGTGATTTGAGTTCGGATACGGTTAAAGATGAAGCTTTATTGGTATGAAGATAGTAAAAAGTTCCGTTTTTACTCATCATAAAAAAGTGATAAGAGTCCGCTATGCGGTCACTGCGATAAACACGATCATAGAGTGGCTCTGTATCTGTTGTATTATCGGCAAAGAGGGGTGTATAGAGAAAAAAAACAATGCTAAAAAGCTTTGCAAGGGATGAAAAGTAGTTCATCTATACTCCTAATTTAAAAAAAAATTTTTATTTAAATTAATTTATTAATTAATCTTAAAATAAGTATAGCATAGAAA
>JACXUN010000174.1 GCA_014763905.1 Campylobacterales bacterium | reverse complement strand
ATTTTAAACATAAAAAGTTGTTTTTTATGTGCAAACAGGTTAATCCAAGATTATCTTGGATTAAAAGAAATATCCCTGTTCTTCTAAAGCGTTACGGGTTTTGCTCCACCCTTTTTTGACTGAGACATGTAGATCGAGGTATATTTTTTTCTGAGCAAACAGCTCTAACTGTTTACGAGCCACCTTCCCGACTCGCTTAATACCTTCACCTTGATTACCGACAATAATCCCTTTTTGACTCTCTTTTTCTACAACGATGGTCGCATAGATACGATCGATATCGTCCTCTTCATAGATCTTCTCAATGGTCACGTCGGACTCATACGGAATCTCATCACTAAAATTTTCAAAGACCGACTCTCGAATCAGCTCCTTGTAGATATCCCGAATATTGTCTGTGGTCATAATCTCCGTATCAAAAAGCGGCGGTGATTCCGGCAGATGTTTCACCACCTCATCAAGCAGAGCATTTTTGCCTACATTTTTATTGACGGAAAAGGGAATGATCGCCTCAAATTGATCTTGATACTTCTGATACTCTAACAATTTTTCAAGAATCTTGCCTTGAGGGACATGATCAATTTTGGTCAACAATACGATATGTTTAGCCCGCTTATTCTCATCCAATGCCAAGAACTTCTCATACTCATCCAGCTTGTCGGTAACCGGTGCCAAAAAGAGGATCAGATCACTATCTCCCATCGCTTTGAGTGCCTCTTCCAGCATAAACTGATTGAGCAGCCGCTCTTTTTGGTGAATCCCCGGGGTATCGACAAAAATAAGTTGATGCTCTCCATGCATCACAATGATATTCATACGTTTTCTGGTTGCTTGTGCCTTTTTAGAGACCATAGCAAGTTTTTCACCGATAAGGTGATTGAGCAGTGTACTTTTTCCCGCATTGGGACGACCTACCACTGCGATAAATCCTGATTTTATGTTACTCATGTTACGATTTTACCATGAACCCTTATAAACTCTGCTTTACACTAATAGATATTAAAAAATAGGCAACTATGATATATTTAAGCCAAAAAAAATAAAAATAGTGATTATTTTTTAATCAATTATTATACCCTTCTCCCTTTATAAATTATCCGCTCTACGTTACAATTTTAGTCACAAAAAATAGAGTAGGAAAGGATACAACAATGATAGACAACCCGTCTTATGTTATTGACACGTTTTTTGCAATCTTTGCAATGACCCTGATTATATTTATGGTACCTGGTTTTGCCATGCTGGAAGCTGGACTGGTACGAACCAAAAACGCCACTTCGGTATTGACTGTAAATGTAATGATATACGCTGTTGCCTCTTTGGCTTTTTTACTTATCGGTTATGAATATGCCTTTGGTTCATGGGATCACCAAGATAGCCTGAGTAAATATGCTTTTTTCCTTTTCCAAATGGCATTCGTCGGAAAAGTTGTCAATATCATGAGCGGCGGTGTGAGTGAGAGATCACGAATTATTCCGCTGGCTATCTTTACGGTTATCGTAGGAGCCTTTATTTACCCAACCATTGTTAACCTCACGTGGGGAGCCAACTTTTTAGAAGGGACGATACTCGATATCTCCGGACTCTCTGATTTGGCCGGTTCAACCGTGATCCACTCAACCGGAGGATGGGCATTACTGGCTGCAATACTAATTATGGGACCAAGACACGGTCGATATACCAAAGAGGGATATGCCAAAGTAATCCCGGCATCTAATATTCCACTGGTGACACTGGGAGCGTTGCTGCTCTGGATCGGTTGGTTTGGCTTTAACGGTGGTTCAGTCGGAGCGATCTCCTCAAAAGAGAATGCCGATGCGGTAGCCCTTACTATTATGAATACCAATACTGCCGGACTTTCCGGTGCAGTAGCCGGATGGATTTTGACCTACTTTAGATATAAAAAGTTCGATATTACCATGATTCTCAACGGTGCATTAGGCGGACTCGTTTCGGTAACAGCCGGACCGCAACTATACGATATCCATATCCCTTTGCTCATCGGTTTTATTGGAGGTGCATTGGTTGCATGGTTTGTTCCTTTCTTTGACAAACTCAAAATGGATGACCCGGTGGGTGCGTTATCGGTTCACCTTGTTAACGGTATCTGGGGTACACTGGCAGTTGGGATTTTCGTTTCAGACGTCAGTTTTTTAACACAGCTTAAAGGTGTGGTGGTAGTGGGTGCTATTGTCTTCCCTATCTCATGGATTGTTATCTATCTTATCAACAAGTTCTTCATACTCAGAGCTGAAGATGATGAGCAGTTAGAGGGAATTGATTATGCCGAGTGTGGGATTGAAGCCTATCCTGAATTTAAACGCTCTATTTAATGCGTAGAGGGTTGAATTTAACCACCCTCAAAAATAAATGCTATTATAATTCTATAAAAAGAGGAGATTAAAACCTATGAAGAAAATCGAAGCGATTATCAAACCATTTAAACTTGAAGATGTCAAAGAAGCTCTCGTTGCAGCCGGAATCGAGGGGATGACTATTTCAGAAGTCAAAGGATACGGACGACAGCAAGGTCATTCAGAACTCTATCGAGGAGCTGAGTACATCGTAGAGTTTATCCCAAAAGTCAAAATTGAAATTATCGTGAGCAGCGAAGAGTATGAAAAACTTGCCATCGATGCCATTATGAAAGCCGCTCACACCGGAAAAATCGGTGACGGTAAAATCTTTGTCTCAACCATCGACAAAACCATCCGTATCCGTACGGGTGAAGAGGATGAAGAGGCACTGTAAACCCTCTTTTCTTTTTGGTGCGTTGGAAAACGCACCCTACTCCTTCCCACCAGGTTATTTACTGAATGAAGGAGAGTTAGAGCTTGCTTTTGATGATACCTTTGATCTGCTGCATATCCAAGAGTATTGGGATACCGATATGCAAGGGTACAAAACCCTCAAAGCCTCAATGGTCGCCAAAAAGAAACGAGGCGGTATGACAGACGAAGATTTTTGGTTATAATACGCCATTAATTTTTGGAGTATGCCATGCAGTACAATTACGGTATCGACATCTGGTCGGATAATAACTTCGTTATCAAAGGGAGTACGGTCAATGTCAATTACAAAAGCCGTCCTTCTCTACTCGAAATCACGCAAGCCGTTCGGAACAAAGGGTACAAAGGACCGCTTCTTTTACGTTTCCCTCACTTGATTAAAAAACAGATCCAACAACTCTATTCAGAATTTAATCGAGCCAAACAAGAGTTTGAATATCAAGGAAATTTTCAAGCCGTTTTCCCGTTAAAAGTTAACCAATATCCCAACTTCGTCAACTCCCTTATGGAGGTCTCCCAAGAGTTCAACTACGGACTCGAAGCCGGTAGTAAAGCCGAGCTGATTATTGCGTTGACCCATACACCGCTGGGAGCTCCCATCACCGTTAACGGATTCAAAGACAAAGAGATGATCTCGCTCTGTTTTATCGCCGCTTATATGGGACACAATATCACCATCACTATCGAGGGGTTGGGTGAGTTGGAGACCATTATCGAGGTCAATCAAGAGTTTAATAACGGTTCCAAAGCCGCTATTACCCCTAAGATCGGGTTGCGAATCCGTCTACACAGTTCAGGGGCCGGTATCTGGGCAAAAAG
>JACXUN010000173.1 GCA_014763905.1 Campylobacterales bacterium | reverse complement strand
TGAATTAGCTACGGCTAGTCCTACGAATTTTGATTTTTCAAATCTTACCTATTTTTAGGCTTCTGTGACTATGATATCCCGTCGAACTCAGGTTATTAGGAATCGGTGACTTTAGTCCAAACAGAGCAAGGCTAAAACCATCGTTTCCTAGTTTGGCATATATCTTGAAAATGGAGTTAGTATCTATGTTTGATATCCTGCAGACTTATATGGACAAAAGTTCTGCCATTACAATTTTTGTTTTGGTTTTACTCTCTATCTATTTTATCATTACGCTTTGGATTTTTATCTATCGTTATTTTGCTCTAAAAGCACATCTCTATACTGAAACACGTTCGATGAATAAGCTCTATATGGGGCGTACCAAAAATGTGGATGAGAAATCACTGCTTTTTACTTATGTCAATAAAGTATTGATTCCCAATAAAGCGATCTTTGCTGCTGCCATCAATAACGGAGTCAAAGAGGCAACCGGTGGGTTAACAGGGCTTTCAATTATTGCGTCTACTTCACCGTTTATTGGACTCTTTGGTACTGTTGTAGCGATTTTGGAGACCTTTTCCTCTCTTGGAATGCAAAAAGGAGCCTCGATTAATATTGTAGCCCCAGCGATCTCTGAAGCATTGGTCGCTACGGCGGCAGGTATTGCGGTTGCAACCTTTGCCTATAGTTTTCACCTGTTGCTTAAACGTAAAGCATATGAGTTAAATCTTTTGCTTGAAAGTCAAGCAGATCTGATTCTCTCTCAAAAGGGCTAAGATGCATAACAATTGGGATGAGAATCCGGATTTGAATATTACGCCACTGATCGATGTGATGCTGGTACTGATGGCAATTTTTATGATTACCATTCCGGTACTTCATTATCAAGAGCAGATTCAGTTGCCGGAAGGATCGCAAACATTGAAAGTAGGTGAGGAGAAATCATTAGTCGTTGAGTTGGATAAAGATCTCAATGTTTATTACGAAAATGATGTCTATACATTGGATGCTTTTCCCGATGCTTTTATGCTAAAGACCTCCGATCTGGATAAGAGTGAAGTGATCTATGTCAATGCCGACAAAACGGTAGCCTATGAGAATGTCATTTTGCTGCTCAAAGTGATTAAAGAGAGCGGCTTTTCCAAAGCCTCACTGTTGACACTTTGATGATGTCTGTAACGATTCTTCCACTAAAAAGTTGTAAGGTGCGGAATGTTTAACCGTGGTAAACTCTATTCAGGGGTAGCTGCTATCGGTATCTATCTATTGCTTATTTTCATTGTATTGTACTACTATAATGTTCATGCCCAAAAAGCAAAAAACTATGTAGAGAAAAACAGCAACCGCGTTACGGTGACTTTGGTCAATAGTGATAAGACAGTCTTCAATCGCAGCGACGAGGTCAACAAGCCTAAAAAGCCGGTTGAAGGAAAAAAGGCTCCTGTCGCACCTCCTACTCCTCAAAAAGAGTCTGAAGCAAAAAAAGAACCAGAGATAAAAAAAGAGCCGGAGCCAAAAAAAGAGGTCAAGACACCGACCTTGGCTGAAGATCAAAAACGAAAAGAGCAGCAGCGTCAAGAAGCCGTTCGACAAGAGAGAGAACGGCAAGCCCAAATCGCTAAAGAGGCAGAACAAAAGAAGGCTCTCGAAGCAAAAAAGATTGCTGAAGCCAAACGGCAAGCTCAATTGGAAGCAGAAAAAAAGAAACAGCAAGAAGAGGCAAAACGGCGTGAAGCAGAACGTCAAAAAGAGGCAGAACGCAAGCGATTAGCAGAAGAAGCACAAAAGAGACGAGAAGAGGCAGAGCGTAAAAAGAATCAACAGCAACCAAAAGATCTTTTTGCTAATGTCAATACCAATGAACCGGTTAAACAGACGACTCAACCGACATCGGAACCGAGTCAGATTAAGCACACCTCCAGTGCCATTGATCGTATCAGAAATACTCAGCTAAGCGGACAGCAGTCGGATCAAAACAGAGAACGCGGTATAGAGGATGCCTATTTAGCCAAGGTAAAAAACCAGCTCAATAACTGGAGTGCTCAGAGTAACTACAAAGGACACACGGCTACAATTCGGTTGACGATTACTAGCAGCGGTCATTTTAGTTATACGATTCAGTCCTCAACAAGTGGTGAAATGAGTGCCGGTTTACGAGATTTTTTGGATCAACTGAACCGTATAGGTTTGGGTTCGCATTCAAAATCGTCACCCTATGTGATTAGTGTAAACTTTATTGCTCGTTAAATATGGTAGAATCTTAGTTTAATTTTAACTGAAGGAATTGTATGCGGAATATTTTAATTTTTTTACTTTTTAGTTTGAATCTATTGGCGGATGTTGATGCCGTATTGACGATTGAAAAAGAGGTCGACACCAAAGCCTCTCTCTCATTAATAGAGGATACGGCAACGGGAGCTAGTAGTGCTTATCATGAGCGGATGTTTGGACTACTAATTAACGATATCAAAATGAGCGGACACTTTAATGTCGATCCACAACTGCATCGGGCACCGTTTGCCGATGGAATGACACCTCCGGAGCTACATGATCGAGAGTATCTGTTGAAGTACAGCTTTGCTCCATCTGCGACTCAACTCAATGTCAAATTGGTACGTACTTATGACAATCAAGTGGTGTTTCAAAAAGTATACGGAGTCAATGCTCCTTCCCGTTTTCCTTTTTTGGCTCATAATGCCATTGTAGAGATCAATGGTGTATTGGGGTATGAGGATGTTTCATGGATGAATCGGTATATTCTTTTTTCTAAATATACCGCTTCACGAAGCAGTGAGATTTGGGTTGCCGACTATACCTTGCAGTTTGCCTCTCTGCTTATCCGAGGAGGGCTAAATCTCTTCCCTAAATGGGCAAACGGACAGCAGAGTTCTTTTTACTATACCTCTTATAATGAAGCATTACCGACCCTTTATCGTGTCGATATGTCTAGCGGGGGACGTACAGCCATTGCTAGATCACAAGGGATGTTGGTCTGTTCCGATGTGAGCAGTGACGGGAGTCGATTACTTTTGACGATGGCACCAAACGGTCAACCTGATATCTATGAATTGAATGTTAACACCGGTTCCAAGAGACAGATTACACAGTTTGGCGGTATCGATGTTAACGGTAAATATATCGGTGACGAGAGTCGAATCGTCTTTGTATCCGATAGAATGGGACGACCAAATATTTATAGTCAGCCAATCGGATCGTCATTGGTTTCCAAAGTAGCTCGCTACGGTGCCAACAACAGCTCTTGTGAAGCTTTTGACAAATATATCCTCTATTCGGTACGAGAAGGCGGAGCAAGCAATATCTATTTAGGAAGTATTGACAGCAGCTATATCCGCCCATTGACCAGTAACGGATCCAATCAATTTCCTCGATTCTCAACCGATGGACGGGTGATACTGTACGTCAAGCAGAATCGTGGCAATAACAATATCGGGTATATGAATTTGGCAACCAAACAGAGTGCCTTATATCCGATGGTAGGCGGGGATATTCAGTCTATCGACTGGTAACCTCTTTTATAATAACCTGAGTTCGACGGGATATCATAGTCACAGAAGCCTAAAAATAGGTAAGATTTGAAAAATCAAAATTCGTAGGACTAGCCGTAGCT
>JACXUN010000364.1 GCA_014763905.1 Campylobacterales bacterium | reverse complement strand
CACTAGACGGCGCGGAGTATAATAGAACTCGAACTCTCCTAAAAGATTGTAGCTTTGCAGGATATCCGCATATTTTTTCTCTATATTTTTCAGCTCTTTAAGTAGGGGAACCGCCGGAAGCTCCTCTACGCCGATCTCTATCAGGAGTGTTTTAAACATTATTCATTCTCGCATTGCACAAATTTTTCGCGATTTTACTCTTTGATTGGTTAAATCTCTATAAATAAATTTTTTCTTAAATAAGACAAATATAGTCTGATTTATGTTTATCTAAAAGTAATTGAGGCTAAAATGACGCATCTAAACCAAAAGAAGGAACCAAAATGCCAACAATTAATAAATATGTTAACATCGACACCGTAGAGAGAGAAGCTAAAAAAGACTACATCGACCGCCACTCACCGTTCATTCACTGTGCAAATGAAGCTAAAAAAGTGATTTCGATCACTACATCGAGTCTATCACTCTATTCAACGGTGAAACTAAATTAGCTATGGCTACATTTATTCCAGGTACTCTTGGAAATGAAAAATCACACACTGAAGTGACTTTCAATATCCGTCCAATGGGTAAAAAACTCAACCTTGTAGCACACGGTTACTGTACAAAACACGGCGTGTGGGAGTCAACACCGGTAGAAGTAAACGTAGCGGAGTAATTCGCATTGAATCCCTTACACGGGGGATTCATCCTCTTTTTTTCACAACCTTCTATCATCTTCCCTGATTATAACCGTTTTTAATATCCTCTTAATTTCAGCAAGAGTATATTTGTCACATCCAAACCAAAGGGGTTATTATGAAACTAAAAAACACTCTCTTAGCAGCAACACTCATTAGCTCTTCACTCGCACTTGCAGAGGATATTGCCATTGCACCCGCACCCGTAGCGGATGACAGCATAGTAGGTGCGGGAAGCGAAGGGCGTTTTACGGTCGGGTTTATGAGTTATAGCGGCGATTCGTATGAGCTCAGCGGTGCAACGCTTGCCATAAGTATGAAAGATAGAAACGGCGAAGGTATGGTAACGGATGGTTCCCTATCCCTTACCGGTCTTAGCGGAGATGCAAGCGGTACCGATATTACGGGTGCAATGCTTGGCGGTAACTTTT
>JACXUN010000172.1 GCA_014763905.1 Campylobacterales bacterium | reverse complement strand
GGTTTAGAAATTCGGATACAGCCGTGTGAAAAGGCTCGTTGTGACCGTGGGAACAAGTGTTTGGTCGGCGTATCATGGAGGTAGACATCAAACTGGTTTGGAAACTTGAATTTGATTTTTCCTAGTGCATTTTTATTTCCCGGTGGCTGCATGATACGGTAAGGGAACCGCTCTATACCACGGTAGTACTCATCCCAGTAAATCCAGCTTGGATCAATGAGCGGGGAGTCTTCACTCCATGTGGTATGAATCTCCAACCCCTCTTTGGTTAGATAGTTTGGATCTTTGATCATCGCCGGAATAATCTCTCGTTTGACGATACCATCCGGTACTTTCCAATATGGATTGAGAACAATAAATGAAATCTCATTGGTAAAAATCGGAGTCGGGTGTCGTTTGTCACCGACGATAACTGCCATCTCCTCTTTGACCTGATTATCTTCTATAAAGTAGAGCATATAGTCTGGAATATTGACAATCAGATAGCGATTGGTGAGGTCTCTTGGAAGCCATTTAATTCGATCGATATTGAGCAGAACTCTTTGGATTTTGGATTGGACGCTTTCATTCATTGCTTCTTGTGTACCCAATCCGACGATACCGTCCTCTTCGAGACCGTGTCGTCTTTGAAACGTTTTAACGGCACGGTCTAAACACTCACCAAAGACCGCTTCGGGTTGAAAGGTGGTATTGACTGTTTCGGTCGGTTCACTCTCAAAAAGCTGTTCGCTGCTCTGTTCGCAGGCGGTATAGTCACCGGATTGCTTTAGCCGCTCTCTGAGTTTGATCACATTGTCTCCCTGATCACCTAAAGCCAAACGTTTAAATCTCGGAAGCTTCTCCCAGCCTCCGTTTTGTTCAAGTTGTTTGAGCTTTTTGAGGGCTTGGAGCAGTTGGCTGTAGCCAAAATTTTTAGGGGTTATCTCTTGGAGCGTTGCTTCTACATCAGGCTGAAGCATCAACTCCGATAGATTGTATCGAGGTTGATAGTTGACCCAGTTGGCGTAAATTCGTTTACTTTTTTGAGCAGAAAGTTTACGGGCAAAATCTTTCCAATTGATGCTTCCGTAGAGGGTGTGTTCTAATAGATCAAGGTGAAGCTGTGAGAGTCGCAGTTCGATACTAAAAAGATCTTTGTGGATATCTTTGTCCTTCATATATTTGGATAAGAAGAGATACTCTTGATAGATATTGCTCTTGGTGGTAATGGTGATATCATTTTCCACCGAACGCAAAAGTGATGATGCTCTGGTTCCAAATCCATTTTGTTCAATCCATAAGGGTTGATAGTTGTTTTGGCGGTAAAGCCGTTTGAGAAGTGTTTTATTATGAATCTGATTTAATTGAGCACTTTTAGTGGTTAATATCTTCTGTAAGTTCGCGGATATCTCTTCTGGTGTATAGCTTACCACTTCAATATGGCTTGGCTGGGCGTTTGGATGAGTCTGTTGAAACGGTGTTGCCAATTTTGGACGATTGTTATCTAACGAGAGATTATCAAACGGTGAGGTCGCGTGTAGTATTGACGAGGTCGTAACTATACATAAGATAAATAAAAAAAGTTGGTTTTTTCGCATAAACTTCCCTATTCAAATAGTCTAAAGAGTATAGTTAAATATAGGAAAAAATCAACTTAGATAATCTTGATTAGTAGATAACTCTGGTCTGCTTTGCATCATAACGATATATATCATTACGATAGTGAACTGTACCATCACTATTGACCCATGCCGTGAGGTAGACGATATGTACCGGAACACGATTGGCAAGGTTGAGCTGAGTCTCGTCTGTACCGCTTAGAATACGCTGTGTTTGATCATATCCGAAACGTTCATGCTTGACAAATACATTGAGCAGGTCATACGGTTTAGAGACACGGATGCAGCCATGTGAAAAATCCCGCTGGCTTTTATCAAACAGCTTTTTATTCGGGGTATCATGCAGATAAACGTGAAAGTTATTAGGAAATTTAAATTTCACCTTGCCCAAAGCGTTTTGCGGTCCAGGGGGCTGCATAAATTTATACTTTTTGGATTGATTGCTGTTCAAGATATAGGCCCAGTCAATTTTACTGGTATCGATGGTCGGGGTATTGGTTTTGGTCGACATCCGTACCTCATAACCCCGCTCGGCTAAAAAGTTTGGATTTTTGAGCATTTCGGGGATCATCTCTTTTTTGACGATACTATCGGGCATAATCCAATAGGGGTTAAGTACGATATAAGAGATCTCACTACTAAAGACCGGTGTGTGGTGTTTCTGATCGCCTACGATGACCCGCATCGAGAGCCTCTCCTGACCGTTCTCTTTGTAATAGAGACGAAAATCAGGTATATTGACCATAATGTATCGACTCTCTTCTTGATCCGGAAGCCGCTTGATGCGGTCAAGATTGAGCAGAACTTTATTGATTTTCCACTCGACGGAGAGGTTGATTTTATTGAGTGTAGAGCGGTTTATCGTGCCGCTTGGATAGAGTCCGTGACGTTTTTGAAATCGCTTGACAGCCTGTAGCAAGCATGGACCGAACTGATTATCGCTGCTGCTTGGAGCACAGGTATAGTCACCGGAGCTTCGCAGTCGGTTGATGAGGAGCTTGACATCGGAACCGGCGGCTCCGTATCGAAGCTGTGAGCTATTGGGAATTTTTTCCCATCCGCCCTGATGCTGAATGGCTTTGAGTCGTTTTAACTCTTGGAGCAGCCGCATATAACCAAAACTGCTTGGGGTGGTCGCCTCTACAATTTGAGAGAGCGGATAGTGGAGCATCATCTCGCTAATATCATATTTCGGAGTATAGGTGACCCAATCTTTTTGGAAATTCCACCATTTGATCGAGCCGTAAAGGTGAAACGTGAGATAAGATTTATAGAGAGAGGTGAGCTTCATATCCAGCATCATCTCTTGTTCGAGGGTTCGGTTATTGTTACCTTGGAAAAGCTGTTTGAGGTATTGATACTCTTTGTAGATATTGCCTCGTTCATCGAGCATGATATCCTGCCCAATGGTTCTAAAGAGATCATCCAAAGCATGGATTTTTGGACCTTTGGGGGTGAACCATAATGGCATAAAGTTGTTTTTAGAATAGACCTCTTGAATAAACTCTCGATGGTTAATGTTTTTGAAAGTCTCCTCAGGGGTCTCAAAAATCATATGTCTGAGTCTCTGTGTGACCTTCTTCGTATAGGCGATCTCGGCTAACGATATATCACGACGGTAGCTTTGGCTTTTGGAGCTGAGTGTTTCGACCGAGTTGTTGAGAGAATTAAACTCTTTTAACGAGGTGACCGTCATCGCCTCGATGACCACGGCTAACATAATCGTAATGATAATAAAGAGGATATTTTTCAATTTTTGCAACCAGAAATCTTTATTTTTTAATTTGAGTATAGCAAAAAAAGTCAAAAAGGAGCTAAGGTGTCGCACGATTTCTTTAAAAAAATAGGTTTTTCTGTTTATCTATGTTGAAATTATATAGGCTTGTTGCTACCAAAGGAGATCGGAGTATAATAACCTGAGTTCGACGGGATATCATAGTCACAGCTTTACGAGGTTTCCCATAGACTGCGTTAGATTTTTTTTGAATTAGCTTTAGCTAGTCCTGCAAAAATCTGCCTTACCTATGAAAAACCTCGTAAAACTG
>JACXUN010000171.1 GCA_014763905.1 Campylobacterales bacterium | reverse complement strand
CTATCCAAATCTCTGCTTCAGGTATCTACTGAGCCGATTGATTATGAATTGGCTGCCAATCCGTATATTTTGACCCAAGAGTATAAAAAGGCGATCAATCTACTGGATGAGGCGTACAAAGAGAGTTTCAACAGTGAGATTCTGATCAAAATTGCAACCCTATACGCTAACTATCTGAAGGATATCGAGAGTGCGATTGCCCGTCTGGAAAATCATCGACGCAACTATGAGTGTGATGAACGAATCTGTTATCAGCTGATTGAGATTTATACCAAACAAGAGAAGATCGATAAGTTAATGGATGTCTATCGGGAGTTGTACGATACGACCAAAAATGATCAATATGCCGAAAAGATTGTACAAGGGTACATGTATCAAAAAGAGGTTGATAAGGCGATTACTTTCCTAGAGCATGATTATGAGAATGATCCGCTTCTCTATGAACTCTATCTGATTAAAAAGTTGTACGCCAAGGCTCAGCAAACGGCGGAGAAACTTTATCATGCCGGATTGGGTCCAAGATGGTTAGCCGAGTCGGCAATGGCACTTTATGAAAGCAGTCCCGACAAAAACGATCGTACCATGATTCTTTCCGTCATCAATAAACTAGCCAAAGCAATTCAAGAAGGTGCCAATGAACCTACTTATTTAAACTATTATGGCTATACCCTGATTGATTACGATATCGATGTAGAGAAGGGGTTGGCTGCGGTAGAAGAGGCTCTTAAATCGGACTCGACCAACAGCTACTTCCGGGACTCATTGGCGTGGGGGTATTATAAATCGGGTGAGTGTCAAAGAGCTTATGATGAGATGCGGCAGGTCGTTGATGCCGAGGGGTTAAATGAACCGGAGATTGCGGATCACTGGATGAAAATAAAAGCGTGTATAAAGGAGTAGAGATTGGCAAAAATTTTGGACGATATTATCAAAAAGACCAAAGCAGATTTGGAGAAGCGAAAGGTTGATTATCCTGTAGAGTGGTTGGGACGTTCATTGTCCTATAACCCCTTTCTTCCCAAAGATGTTCATGTGGCACTCAAATCAACTCAAGCCAATCCCTATCGCATTATCGCCGAGGTTAAAAAAGCAAGTCCGAGCAAAGGGGTGATTCGTGCAGATTTTGACCCCTTGGTCATTGCCCAAGCGTATGAGAAGGGCGGAGCGGATTCCCTCTCTATTTTGACAGAGCCGCACTTTTTTCAGGGAGACAAAGAGTATCTGGGTATGGTACGCCGATATGTCAGTATCCCGCTGCTGCGAAAAGATTTTATCGTCGATAAGTATCAGATTGTAGAAGCTTTAGCCTATGGAGCCGATTATATCCTCCTCATTGCCAAAGCACTTTCGCGAAAAGAGCTGAAAGAGCTGCTGGATTACGCTCACCATGTCGGGTTAGAGGTGTTGGTAGAGATACATGATAAAAGTGATCTGGTCAAAGCGATTTTTGCCGGAGCCAATATTATTGGGATCAATCACCGCAACTTAGAGACCTTTGAGATGGATATGAGCCTCTCGGAGAAGTTGATTCCGCTGATTCCTAACGGCAAAATCATCGTAGCCGAAAGCGGTATCAATGATCACGAAACGGTCAAAGAGCTAAGTAAAATCGGTGCTGATGCCTTTTTGGTCGGGGAGCATTTCATGCGTCAAGCCGATTTGACCCAAGCAGTTAGAGAGCTTAAATACGGAAAATAGTAGATGACCAATATCGTGATCACCGGATGTTCGACCGGAATTGGCTATGAGACCGCCAAATATCTGAAGTTTCAAGGAATCAAAGTCTATCCGACCGTTCGGAATGAAGATCACCTCAAAATATTGCGATCGTTTGGTTTTGACAATGTTATGAAATTGGATGTGACCAATCCGGAAGATATTAACCGAGTGATTAACTCGGTATTGGAAGAGGACGGCAAGATTGATGTTTGGTTCAATAATGCCGGCTACGGACAACCCGGAGCGATTGAAGATCTCTCGACGGATCTCTTGCGGGAACAGTTTGAGACCAATGTGTTTGGACTCCACGAGTGTAGCCGACAGATTATTCCGGTGATGCGAAAGCAGGGACATGGCAAGATTATTCAACACAGTTCTGTTTTGGGATTGATCTCACTGGTCGGTCGAGGAGCCTATAAACCTGAAATTTTGAACCGCTTAGGGTGGGCTTCAGCCCACGCTACAATCGATCCCTGAAATCCTCATACCCAAATGTTTTGACCACCTCAATCGTCCCGTCTTGACGCTGAATTGCGATCGAAGGAAGCGGAACCCCGTTAAAAGTCGTTGCTTTGACCATCGTATAGTGCATCTGATCTTCGAAGATAATTTTATCACCGATTTGTAACGGTTGGTCGAAACTGTAGTCTCCCATAATGTCTCCTGCTAAACAGGTATTACCACCCAGTCGATAGGTATAAGGTTTCTCTCCCGATTTGGCACTGCCTCGCACATCGGCACGATAGGGCATGATGATTGTATCTGGCATATGTGCCTCCGATGAGGTATCTAAGATGGCGATATTGATACCGTTATGGACGATATCCAGTACGGTGGTGACCAGTGTTCCGGTCTGCCAGCCTACCGCTTCACCCGGTTCGAGATAGACGGTGAGGTGTGGGTATTTGGCTTTGAAGTTTTGGAGTAGGGTAATCAATCCATCGACATCATAATCTTTTCGGGTAATATGGTGTCCACCACCGAAATTGACCCATTTGAGTTGGTGCAGATACGCTCCGAATTTGGCTTCAAAGGCTTCGAGTACCTTTTCGAGTGCAAAGGCATCTTGTTCGCACAGAGCATGGAAGTGCAATCCTTCCAACTCACCGATCAAGGATGCATCAAAATTAACCTGTGTTGTTCCCAATCGTGAGTAGAGACCGCAAGGGTTGTAGAGTTCCACCGGAGATTTTGAGTACTCTGGGTTGACTCGCAATCCCAAAGAGAGATGAGGATTGTGCTGTTTGGCTAGAGGAGCAAAAGCTCGAAATTGAGCCGGAGAGTTGAAAACCAGATGGTGAGAGATCGCTGCGATTTCAGGGATATCAGCTGCTTTAAAAGCCGGGCTGTAAGTGTGCAGCTCTTTACCAAACTTCTCATGGGAGAGCTTCGCCTCATGCAGTCCGCTGGCACAACATCCGTCCAGATACCTTGATACCAGATCAAAACTCTGCCAAAGAGCATACCCTTTGAGGGCTAAGAGTATTTTGACACCGGCTTGCTCTTTGATGCGGGCAAGGGTTTTGAGATTGTTTTCGAGTAGTGTTTCTTCCAGTAACCAGCAGGGAGTTTGTAAATTTGTCATTTTTTATCTCTCTAAATATTAGATTTTTGATAAAGCTTTTTAGGAATCAAAGACTTTAGCCCCAAAAAAACGAAGCTAAAGTTTTCGGTTCCGAGTTTTGCAAAAAGTTTATAAAAATTATGGGGGAAGTTTACTCTATTTATAATTTAATTTTAATTGGGTGTGTCGTCAACGGCTCTTGACCCAGGTCATCCCATTCCAATACTCATAAAGAGTTAAAATATATGCTAAAATAGCATCTTAAAAAGAAGACGTGATGCAAACAGATTTACTCGAAATTTTCAAAGAAGAGATATCAGAACAAGCAAGGAAAGAGGCAAGACAATATAGTTTACCGATAA
>JACXUN010000012.1 GCA_014763905.1 Campylobacterales bacterium | reverse complement strand
GCTGCCAATTTTAAGACATTGGGTGAAGCCGCGGCGGTTTGTCCGGTTGGTGCGTTAGTCGATACCGCTTTCAAATACACCAGCAATGCATGGGAACTTCAGAAGATTCCATCCTCGTGTCCACACTGCGGTGGCGGTCACGAGGTGATCTATGAGGTGAAACATGACAAGATTTATCGGGTCAGTAATAATGCGGAGTTTACAACACTCTGTAGTGCAAGCCGATATGGATTTGATTTTGCCAACGAGGGTGTCACCAAAGATGCCGCCGCATTTAAAAAAGCGGTCGAAGCCTTTGACCATGCCGGAACGGTTTGTTTTAGCAGCCAAATTTCCAATGAGGAAGCATTGATCCTTCAAACGCTCAAAGTAGAGCGAGGGGTGAAACTGGTTTCGCATGAAGCCAGAGCTTATCAGAAGTTTATGGCGGCTTACGGTTCGATTACCGGTAAGTTACTCTATGGCGGAAATTTAGAGAAGTTGAGTAAATCCCGAGCGATTATCGTGATGGGAACCCGTATCAATGACGATGCCCCGATCGTGAAGTATCACATCAATATGGCAAGTAAATGGCATCGAGCCAGGGTTGCCTATATGCATCCGATTGAGGACGGCAATATCCAAAATATCGTCACCCAGTTCATCAAGTATGAAGCGGGCAGCGAAGAGGGCGTTGCGGCACTTTTAGCCGAAACGTTGCTCAAAGCGGCTGATCTTCCAGAAGGTGTACGAAAAGTTCTAAATGATTTGGATATCGGAAATCTCTCCGCAGAGAGCAATGTCGGTGAAGAGGAGCTTGAAGCCCTTGCCAAGTCACTGATCAAAAAGGTAGGCTATTCACTGGTGGTAGGAGCGGATCTTTATACGCATCCGCGAGCTGAGAATATTGCTAAGTTTATTGCCTTAATTGAGAAGTATGCCGGATTCAATGTAATCTGTGTTCCACCGGCAGGAAATGCCTTGGGTGTTTCCCTCATCTGTGATTTGGATGATCAAGCCGAAGGTACGACAGTCGGTTACAATGTCAAAGGTGATTTTACCCTCTCCGCACTCGGTGACGGTGATCTGGATATGCCGGCACTCAATCAGCAAGAGGGAACCCTCACTGGTCTTAATAAACGCGTCGTACCGATGAACGTGGCAGTGAGCTACCACGGATATGTTCTTAACGATATCGCCAATGCGTTGGGACTTAATGCCGAGTATACGATTGACTATACCCAAGCGTTACCGACCGATAAAGGATTTGAAGCGGTAGTGTTTGATGATCTACCGGACTACTTTGATACCAAAGGGGTAGAGCATCGTGGGTATCTTTTACGAGATGTGGAAGTCTCTGTAGATGAGTCGATTGAAGAGCCGAGTGAGATGGATGGTATTGACGGAGCGGTGGTCTATAACTGTAACCCACAGGAACACTTTTCCGCCTTTACCGGAAAATCAAAAAAACTGCTTCAAGAAGCCTATTTAATAGGTTCAGAGCAGTTTGCAACGGCGGCAAAGCTAAGTGATGGGGCATCCGTAAGCTTTGAAGTTGACGGAGTAAGATTCGACCGAGTGTTTAAGATTGATACATCTTTAAAAGGAACCATAGCACTAAATCCGACATTTGACAAGGGATTAAGTACCGCTTTGTTATCCTCTTATAGATTTAGTAGATTAGAAAGAGTAGGAAGCTAATATGAGTGAATTACAATCAGCAGAAAACATGGTTAGCATAAAGATTGACGGCAAAGCGTGTCAAGCCAAAGAGGGTGAATATATCCTCAATGCGGCACGTGCCAACGATATCTTTATTCCTGCTATTTGTTACCTCACACGATGCAGTCCGACACTTGCGTGTCGTATCTGTCTTGTTGAGGCTGATGGAAAGCAGGTGTATGCTTGTAATGCCAAAGTCAAAGAGGGCATGGAGATTACCGTCAATACACCCAATATCCTTGAAGAGCGTCGAGCCATCATGGAGGTGTATGACGTAAACCACCCGCTGCAGTGCGGTGTGTGTGATCAGAGCGGTGAGTGTGAGTTACAGAACTATACACTGGAGTTGGCGGTCGACTCTCAAAGTTATGCGATTCCGGATACCAAGCGAGAGAGTGCCAACTGGAGCAGCGTTTTACACTATGATCCGGGTCTCTGTATCGTGTGTGAACGGTGTGTAACGGTCTGTAAAGATATGATCGGAGATGCGGCGATCAAGACCACCAAGCGAGGCGGAGCCGATCTGGACAAAGGGTACAAAGATACCATGCCAAAAGATGCCTATGCGATGTGGAATAAACTTCAGAAGTCTCTGATCGCACCAAGCAACGGAACCGATTCGACCAACTGTTCAGACTGTGGCGAGTGTGTAGCGGTCTGTCCGGTTGGTGCTTTGGTGAGCCGTGACTTCCAGTATCGCTCTAATGCGTGGGATTTGAAACGTATCCCGGCAACTTGTGCGCATTGCAGCAGCGGATGTCAGATCTATTACGAGACTAAGCCGGCTTCTATTTCAGATAGAACCGAGAAAATCTATCGGGTCACCAATGAGTTTCACTATGTGTCGCTTTGTGGTGCGGGTCGATTTGGATATGATTTTGAGAATGCGGTCAAAGGAAAAGATGCGGAAGCGTTTGCCAAAGCGGTTGAAGCCTTTAACCAAGCCAAAGTGATTAACTTCACCTCGGTCATTACCAATGAGGAAGCCTTGATGCTTCAGACACTCAAAGAGCAAAAAGGTGTCAAACTCATTAACCGTGAAGCCAGAGCGTTCCAGATATTCTTGAACTTCTATCAAGCGGCATCAGGCAATTCACTCTATAAGCATGATTTCAAAGATGTGATGGCGAGTGATTTTGTCATGAGCGTCGGAACCAGTTTGCGAAACGATAACCCAAATGCACGATATGCGTTCAACAATGTACAAAAGCTCAACAAAGGAGCCGGTCTCTACTTCCATCCGGTAGGAGATAAATTGGTTCCTGAGTTTGGTAAGAGCATTGAGTGTTTTGCTCATCAAGCAGGACATGAAGAGGCGGCTTTGTTGTTGATTATCGATCTTTTTGCCGATCATGACAAGCTTCCTAGTTCGGTCAAAGATCAACTCAATCGAGAGAGTTTGATCAATATGCTTGGTGGTGATGCGGAGAAGTTCGGAGATGCCTTTGATAAGATGATGAAGAAAAAAGAGCGTTTCTCATTAATCGTCGGAGAAGATCTCTATTTCCATGAAAAAGCGGAGAATCTAGCCAAACTGATCGCAGTACTTGAAGCATCAAGCGATGTTCAAGTGGTGATGATCCCGCCAAAAACCAACTCATTGGGTGTGGCGTTGATCTGTGATCTGGATGATGAAGCCGAAGGATACACCGTCGGATATAACGCTCCAGGTGACTTTACGATTTCTGCATTGGGTGACGGAGACCTTGATATGCCGGCAATGAACCAGCAAGAGGGAACCTTGACCAATATGAACAAACGCGTCGTTCCGACCAATGCCGCGGTAGAGTATCACGGATATGAGTTGAATGATATCGTTAGAGAAGTGATTGGAGCTCCGAAGTTAACCATCGACTGGACTCAGTATCTTCCGGAAGCAAAAGGTTTCCAAGCCGTAGCGTTTGATACACTGCCAAACGGATACCACAATGATGGAAGTGAAAACCGAGGATACGCATTGCAAATCACAACCAGTGAAGTGGGTGAGATCGAAGTGGCAAAATTTGACGAGAGTATTTCGTTAGAGGGTCAGATCGCTTACCGATGTAATCCGCAGCGTCAGTTCAATGATTTCAGCGATAAAGCCCATCAGATTTTTGAAGCATTTGCTCTCTATGCGAGTCCGGCAAAAGCGGAGACACTGGGTAAACGCGTCGTGGTTGAGTTTGATAACGGCAACCTAGAATTGGATGTGGTTGTGGATGAGAGAATGGAGGGTGACATTGTCGCGATTCCGGACTTTAAGAGTGCCTACAATATCTATGAGCTCTTTGGAGCATCGAGATACCAAAAAGTAATCATAAGGGAGGTATAAAATGGAGGCAACAATGTTACCTGAAGTGACGGCTGGCGGGGTGATCATCAAAGCAGTTTTGATTCTAGCCGTCATCTCTGCCATTGCAGGTTTCGGAACTTATATAGAACGAAAAGTTTTGGCATTTATGCAACGAAGATTGGGACCACAGCACGTTGGTCCGTACGGTTTACTACAGATTATCGCTGATGGTATTAAACTCTTTACCAAAGAGGATATTATCCCGCAACATGCCAACAAGCTGGTCTTTGCCGTCGCTCCGGCGATTACGGCGGCGACTGCCTTTATCGCATTGGCGGCGGTACCGGTTTTTCCGGACTTTACTATTCCTGAGTGGATTCCGGTTCTTGGTGGTATCTTTGTACCGTCGATCGCATCGGATGTCAATGTCGGTATCCTATTTGTACTCGGGATGATGGCAGCCGGTCTGTACGGACCGCTACTTGCCGGTATGGCACAGGCGAACAAATGGGGTATCCTCGGTTCGGCACGTACGGCGATTCAGTTCCTCAGTTATGAGGTGGTTACCGGTCTATCGATCTTGGCACCGATTATGATGGTGGGATCACTCTCATTTGTTGATTTTAACGACGGATATAATGATAACGGTCTTTGGTTAATTGTCTATCAGCCAGTGGCATTTGTCTTGTTCTTGATTGCTGGATATGCAGAGACGAACCGAACCCCGTTTGACCTTTTGGAGCATGAAGCGGAGATTATTTCAGGATATGTAACCGAGTATTCTGGTATGCGATGGGGTATGTTCTTTATCGGTGAATATGCGAACATGATTACTATCGGTGTGATCGCATCGGTTGTTTTCCTTGGTGGTTATAATGACTTCTGGATCATTCCGGGTTGGTTGATGATTATCGGTAAGATCGCCTTTATGTTCTTCTTGATGTTATGGGTTAGAGCATCATGGCCGCACGTCAGACCGGATCAACTCATGTGGCTCTGTTGGAAAGTCTTAATGCCAGTAGCAGTTATCAACGTAGTTATCACGGGTATCGTGATGATGGTATAAGGAGAAGTAATGGGTTTAGAACAATTTAAAGACAGACGCGTCGGAACACAAAATTATAAGAAATTAGATTTAGACCACGCTCCTAACTGTGGCTGGTGTCAATTTAAGCAGGTAGTTTCCCGAACTTTCAAACCGGAACTGTTTGTGGGACTTTGGGTAACCTTTAGGGAGATGATCAACGCACTCTTTAGAGGACAAATGCATACGACGCAGTATCCCTTAGAGAAGCTGCCGATCTCTCCGAGATATCGGGCGATTCATGATATGTTGAGACTACTCGAAAGCGGTCACTATCGATGTATCGGATGTGGACTGTGTGAAAAGATTTGTATCTCCAACTGTATTGCAATGGAGACACGATACGATGAGAATCAGCGAAAAGAGGTGAGTGAATATACCATTAACTTCGGTCGTTGTATTTTCTGTGGGTATTGTGCTGAGGTGTGTCCTGAGCTGGCGATCGTGCATGGGCAGCGATATGAGACAGCATCAGAGCAGCGAGCGAGTTTCTCACTCTTTGAAGATATGTTAACACCGATTGACAAGCTCAACCTTCAAAAAGAGTACGATGGATTTGGTGCCGTTAGCCCGAATGCTGATGAGAACATCAAAAAGACGCCATTAGCGTACTAAAAAGGAGAAGCAAAATGTATGAGATGATAGCCTTTTATGTATTTGCCGTATCGACTACGATACTGTTTGCAATTACAGCAATGAGCAAAAATGTCCTGTATGCGATGACTTCATTGGCTGCAGGGATGGTAATAATTTCAGGATTCTTCTTCCTTTTGGGAGCAGATTTCTTAGGTGTAGTACAACTCATTGTCTACGTGGGTGCAGTAATGGCGTTGTATGCCTTTGCAATGATGTTCTTTGATGCGACACGCGATATCAAAGAGAAGCATGGCAATCCGGCATTGGTTTTCCTTCTTGGCGGATTGATGGCTTTGATTTTTGTGGTCATCTTCTCTGCACCGATTATCGGAGAGAATGTTAAAGCCAACTACCCAATTGTAGAGGGAATTGGAAACGCACAAGCGGTGGGTATGGTACTCTTTACCAAATATCTGGTTCCATTTGAGGTTGCTGCCGTAATGCTTTTGGTGGCAATGATCGCCGGGATTATCCTTGCCGGTAAGAAGATGGATCATTCCCTCACGACATCGGATGATGAGCCGGTTGAGTACGAGGATGAGCTTTTAAAGGAGAACAAATGATAGGTGTAGAACACTACCTTATACTGTCGGGACTACTCTTTAGTATCGGGTTTATCGGGGTACTGAGAAGAAAAAATCTTCTTATGTTATTCTTCGCAACGGAAGTAATGTTGAATGCCGTCAACATTGCTTTCGCAGCGATTAGTAATTATTATGGCGATCTCTCAGGTCAAATGTTTGCCTTTTTCGTCATCGCAGTAGCTGCATCGGAAGTTACGGTTGGATTAGGTCTACTGATCGTTCTTTATAAGAAGTATGGTTCACTCGATCTTCAAGTGATAGCAAACATGAAAGGATAATTGAATGGAAAGTTTAGTATACATAGCACTCTTTGCTCCATTAGTCGGATCACTGTTTGCCGGACTCTTTTTTGCACGTAGTCCAAAAAACATCCTTGTAGGTGTGGTGACATCGGCTTTGATTGGGGTTGCATTTATCGCTTCGGTAGCGTTGGCATTGCACGTAGCCGAATTTGGAGCAATTAATGTAACCTTGATGGAGTGGATCGGAGCAGGTGATTTGAGTATCCCGTTTGGTTTTGTCGTGGATGAAGTGAGTGTGACGATGATGTTGGTCGTAACACTGGTCTCAACCATTGTTCATATCTACTCTAACGGATATATGGATCATGACAAGAGTTTCAATCGATTCTTCTCATACCTTTCTGCCTTCGTATTCTCGATGATGGTACTCGTCATGAGTGACAACTTTGCGGGTCTCTTTATCGGATGGGAAGGGGTTGGTGTCTGTTCATGGTTACTCATCGGTTTCTGGTACCATAAAGAGGATCGACCATTTGATGAAAATCCATCGATCTCTCCATCATGGGCTGCGAATGAAGCGTTTATTATGAACCGTATTGCCGACCTTGGAATGTTGGTCGGTATCTTCCTTATCTACTGGAATATCGGTTCACTTCAATATGATGTGGTATTTGATGCCCTTCCACACTTGGCTGATGGTATCTTAGTGGCGATTGCTATTGCACTCTTTATCGGGGCGATGGGTAAATCGGCTCAGTTCCCGCTCCATACCTGGTTGACCGATGCGATGGAAGGTCCTACACCGGTTTCGGCATTGATTCACGCAGCGACCATGGTTACAGCCGGGGTATTCTTGGTTATCCGTGTCAATCCGCTCTATGCAATGGATGCGGTTCAAGGGGTAAGCCTCTTTATCGCGTCACTCGGTGCATTCGTTGCCTTCTATGCGGCATCGATGGCACTCAGTGCGAGAGATATCAAACGAATTGTTGCCCTTTCTACCCTTTCCCAGCTAGGGTACATGTTCGTAGCTGCCGGTTTGGGAGCGTACTGGATCGCACTGTTCCACCTTGCGGCACACGCGTTCTTCAAAGCGTTGCTCTTCTTGGGTGCGGGTAACGTAATGCACGCCATGCATGATGAACTCGACATCTTCAAGATGGGGGGAATGAAAAAGGTAATGATGGGATCGTATATCTATATGGGTATTGCCTCTTTTGCTTTGGCTGGACTTCCGATTATGGCTGGGTTTTACTCCAAAGATGCAATTATTGAGACGGCGTTCAATGAGGGAACCTATATTATTTGGGCAATCTTAGTCGTAACGGCGGGGATGACCGCTTTCTATAGCTTTAGACAAGTATTCTTTACCTTCCACGGAGAAGAGCGGTATAAAGCGTTAGGTTTCCACCCGCACGATATGTACAAATATGTATTGGTCGCCATGGCTCCATTGGCGATTCTGGCAATCTCATTTGGTTGGTTTATGGGAAGCTTCCATGACTTTATTACCAAAGCATTGCCTGATTATGAGATGAGTCATGCGACCCATCACTGGGCTTGGTTATTGGGATCAATCGTTATCGTATTAGCCGTGACCGGTATTGTCATTGCATATAAAAAATATGCCGGCAAGGGAGATAAAGCGTGGAAACGAGATGAGAAGTTTGAGCAGTCGTTTATCTATCGATTGGTCACCAATCAGTACTATGTACCACATTTCTATGATAACTTTATCTCAAAGCCGTATGCGATTATCTCAGAGAAGTTCTGGAAACTGGATATGGCGGTTGTGGATGCGACGGTCGACTTTATCAGTAAGTTTATCTACAAGTCTGGAGATGTGTCCAGAGGAATGCAAAACGGTAACCTATCATCGTACCTTAATTGGATGGGTGCGGGTACCCTACTGTTGTTAGTCGCTGCGGCATTAGCTGTAGTGGTAGGTTAAGGAGAGGTCATGAGTCATATATTAAGTGTATTAATATTTTTCCCGGCATTAGCGGGTATCTTAGGATTTGTCGTAGATAAGAGAAGTGCCAAAGCATACGGTATCGCCGTAGCGGCACTAGAGTTCTTGATCTCGATTTGGTTATGGATGGCTTATGATAGCAGCAATCCAGGAATGCAATTTACCGAGTTTATGCCGATTATCTCTCAGTTTGGTATCTCTTATAACTTAGGGATTGATGGGATTTCACTCTTTATTTTGATCTTGTCTACGATGATTACACTGTTGGGTATTATCTCGTTGGATGAGAAGAAGATCAACAATATGAAAAATATGGTCGTCTCTCTTCTTTTCCTAGAGATGACGATGGTGGGAGTTTTCGCAGCACTGGATGCGGTAGTCTTCTACCTCTTCTGGGAACTTTCTCTTGTTCCGATGCTTTATATCATCGGTGCATGGGGTGGACCGACCAGAGTCTATGCGGCGATTAAGTTCTTCCTCTACACCTTTGCAGGTTCATTGATTATGTTGGTCGGTCTCTTGGTGATCGCAAACCTCTATCATGATATCAGTGGAACATGGTCGTTTAATTTGATGGATTGGTACCATATGGGGATCCGAGAAGATTTACAGTTCTGGCTCTTCTTGTCACTCTTTGCCGGATTTGCAATCAAGGTTCCGATGTTCCCGTTCCATACCTGGTTGCCGCATGCTCACGGTCAAGCACCGACGGTCGGTTCGGTTATCCTTGCAGCGGTACTGCTTAAAATGGGTACCTACGGATTTGTAAGATTTTCACTTCCGCTATTCCCGGATGCATCGGTATCCATGATTCCATTTATCATGACACTCTCGTTGATCATGGTGGTTTATACGGCGATGGTCGCTTTTGCACAAAAAGATATGAAACAGGTTGTCGCCTACTCATCTGTTTCTCACATGGGTATCATTATGCTCGGTACCTTTGCGATGAATGCTGAAGGGCTTGCCGGTTCAATCTTCTTGATGCTTTCACACGGGATTGTATCAGGAGCACTGTTCTTCCTAGTCGGTGTGATTTATGATCGAACCAAAACCAAATACATGAGTGAATTTGGTGGATTGGCATCGATTATGCCAGTCTATGCGACGGTATTTGGTGTGATACTGATGGCATCGGTCGGTTTACCGTTGACAATCGGGTTTGTCGGTGAATTCTTAGTACTGTTAGGATTCTATAAAGTATCGGTAATCGGAACCATTATTGCCGGTTCTACCATTATTATCGGTGCGGTTTATATGTTGGTACTCTTCAAAAAGTCTTTCTTTGGACCGGTAACCAATGAGAAAAACAGAGGGCTAACCGATCTGAACGGTCGTGAATTGGCAACACTCCTTCCATTGGTAGCGATTGTGATCTGGCTGGGTGTCTATCCAAAACCGGTATTGGGTCCAATTGATAACTCGGTGAAGAACCTGCTTGTTACAATGGAGAAAAAAGCATTGACACCGAAAACGAAGGAAGCAATTATTATTAGCCAAAGTGCTAAGGAGGTAGAGTAATGTTAGAGCCTATAAAAGTTAGTTTAGAGTCTCTGAATCTTATCACGTTAGCCCCGATGTTGATTGCGATCATCGGGGGTCTAACGATCTTGACGATTGATCTATTTAAGGAGAATCTAGATAAGTCTCTCTATGTTATGTTGACGATATTGGTAATCCTTATTGACTTAGGGGCAACATTGGGTCTAGCGGTTAATGAGCGTGGTTTCTTTGATGTGATGTTGATCGATGGATTGGCGATTGTAACACAGGCGATTATGTTGATCGCCTCAATGCTTTTTGTCCCGTTGGCGTTAACCTCGAAGCGATTCCATGAGTACTCGTATCCAGAGTTCTTTGCCCTCCTCTTGTTTATGTTGGCAGGATTGCAGTTTATGGTAAGCAGTGATAACTTGATCTTGATCTTTATCGGTCTTGAGACCTCGTCACTCTCACTCTATACTTTGATCGCTCTTCACAACCGACATAACTCATTTGAGGCGGCGGTGAAGTACTTTACGATGGGTGCCTTGGCAGCCGGATTCTATGCAATGGGTTCGGCGATCCTTTACGGAGTAAGCGGAAGTTTAGAGTTGTATCAGATTGCTGAAGCGGTCGGTTCACGAATTGATGATACGGGTATGTTGGCTCTGATTATCGGTGGTGCGGCGTTCTTATTGGCGTCATTCTCCTTTAAGCTTTCACTCTTCCCGTTCCATACGTGGGCACCGGATGTGTATGAAGGAGCATCAGCTCCACTCGCCGGATATATGTCTATCGTACCTAAATTGGCAGCGTTTGTCGTCTCTATGAGAATCTTCGAGATGCTGATCGATCAAGGCGTAGTATGGGTACAGACAGCAGTTTTAGTGTTGGCAGTTGTGACCATGACGGCTGCTAACCTTATGGCTCTCGTACAAGAGGATGTGAAGCGTATGTTGGCATACTCATCGATTTCACATGCCGGTTTTGTTATGGCAGCGATTGCAATTGCTACGACCAAAGCCAATACGGCAGTATTCTTATACTACGGGCTATTCTTGTTCACCAACCTTGGTGCGTTTGCGATGTTATGGGTGAGCCGACATAAGCATCAGATTCACCATGCGCGATTTGACCACCCGTATGAGAAGTTCTCCGGTATGATCAATATTATGCCGATGGGTGCAGTAGTTATGGCTCTCTTTATGTTATCACTTGCCGGGGTACCGCCATTCTCGGTATTCTGGGGTAAAGTGTACATTATGAGTGCCGCAGTAGATGTCAATATGGTTTGGTTGGCAATCGTGATGGGTATCAACTCAGCGATTTCAGCCTACTACTACCTCAAATTGATTGTCTATATGTTCTTAAAAGAGCCGTCAAAGCAGATGAAACAAGAGACCGTTTACTACAACGTCTCTAAACCGCTTATGACGATTCTTGGACTCACCGTATTCGTAACCGTCGGTTCGATGTTCTATGTCGATCCATTGATCGAATACATCACTGAAATGGTTCAGATTAGCGGCTTCTAATTCTTTTTTTGGGACAAGGTTATGCCTTGTCCCTCTAATTCTCATGAGATTTGATTAAAAACCTCCCAATCTACCCCCCCATTATTATAGAAATAATCCCACCGGTAATGGGTGTAGAGATGAGAAAGGGGAGGGTAGAGCCTTTACTCGCACCGCTCTTATGTATATTGGTTGCCAAAGGAATAACACCGCACGAGCAGACCGGCAACGGCACACCAAACAGTGTTGCTTTGATCACGGAGCCGATACTATTGGTACCCAGATGTTTGGTCACAAAAGTATCCGGTATCAACTTTCAGTCACTCTTTTTTCGTTTTTGCTTTTGAAATTATAGAGTGACTACCCTTTTTCTGTCGAACTCAGGTCAATATCAACGCCGACCCTATACTCACCCCGTAAGGCAACCCTTTGTGATATCTGACCCCTCTTTCCTCAATAATGATACCGACAGGAGACAATATAAACGCCCATATCATCTACCTCATAAACCAGTCGATGCTCATTAGTAATGCGTCGTGACCAACAACCTGCCAACTCATATTTAAGTGGTTCAGGTTTGCCTATACCCTCAAAAGGATTCCTCTTGATATCTTTGATTAGACTATTTATCTTCTTTAACACTTTTTTATCGGTCGATTGCCAAGCGATATAATCATCCCAAGACTGATCACTCCAGATTAGTCTCATTCTAGTAAGTCTCTCTCTTGACCTCTACCCTCTCTTAATTGCTTTAGAGACTCCATAAGATGTTTTCGGTTGTTAGGAGAAGAGAGAAGATAGTTGGTCTCTTTGAGAGCATTGTAGTCATCTAACGAAATAACCACGACTGACTCTCTCCCTTTTCTATGTATAATAACCTCTTCATTATTATGAAAGACAGTGTCAAACATCGCTTTTATATTATTTCTGGCTTCGGTTAAGCTAAATACTTGCATGATAAATCCTTATGCTAAAGTGTACACTATTATGTCATAATATTTATGAAAGTAAGATTTAATGGAGCATCCTACACTTTCCATTCGTTTTTTTCTTGCCATGGATTATTTTAGTGAATAGTAATGACTTGACCCCTTATCTTTAAGATGTGCTATAATGGTAAAAACACAAGAGAGGAATGAAACAGATGTATTCAATTAGATTAGATGTAAATCCTTTAATATATGAGCATATTATGTTTTTTTTAAAAAATCTTCCAAAAAATATGATAAATATTGATATAGAAAAGAGAAAACCTGAAAATAAAACAGATAATTTCTATACTCATGAGGATGAACTAAGTAACTTTCAGGAGCTTTCAAATATTTCACTAGAAAAAATTTGGAACAACAAAGAGGATGAAGTCTATGATAGATTCCTTAAATAAATATGATGTGGTTGTTGTTAAATTTCCTTTTGCAAGTAGTCTAAAATACAAAGCTAGACCAGCAGTGATTGTATCAACTGAGTACTACAATAAAAATAGTAGAGGAACTTACCTTATTTTAGCTATCTCTAGTCAAGTTGAAAGTAGATTAGAGATAGAGGAGGAGATAACTTTTTGGAATGAAGCTATTTTTAAATCTTCTATTGCTACTGTTGAGAGGGATTTTATAATACATAGATTGGGTTCTTTAGCAGAACAGGATATTGAAAAGTTGGATAAGTTTTTGGATGATATTATCTAATCACTCCTGCGATTACATTCACCTGACCCTTATATCCCGATAATCTTCCCAATATTCTTTAACTTTTTCTTTTATTTTATCCTCATCTTCACTTGTTAAATTATAATCAATCTCTAACACACCATTACCATAAGCTATAAAATCATTTTGTAAATCTTCTAAACTTTCATATTCAGATAATATATCATCTCCAAAATCGTGTGTGATGATTAGTTTTTCTCCTTCAAAAGTTGAATTTTCAAATATATTTTTTATCTCAAAATCTATAATTTTCAAAATAGTTTTTTGCTTTAGTTCATTTTGTTCATTTATCCAAAAATCATTTATAAGAGTTAATAAACTTTTATCAAAATCAGTATCATTCATAATTTTTTCAAAACTTCTAATCTCGCCTTGAGATAAACTATGAATATGCATAATAGAATTTCTTATATTATCAAGTTGTGAAAATTGATTTTCTACTGAAGCTAAAAAATCCAAATGTCTATCTTCATTTATTTTTTTTCTTAGTTTTGATTTAAATTCTTCAAAAGTATTAATTTGCGGATTTTGCAATAGTTTTGCTATATCATTATTATGTAATGGTTCAATATCTAAAAATGATTTATAATCTTTAAAAAGGATATAAAATAAACCATTTTCATAGTTCTTTTTTATTTTTTCTGCATTTAAGTCTTCTGCGATTTTTATTCCAAATTCTTTAAATAAATCACTTGTTATTCTTCTATCATCATAATTTAAAATGTAGTTTAAAACATTTCTCATTTCCATTTCAACTATGGTTATTTTTTCATAATATTCTAATGCCATTTTTTGAAAAATAGTATCATTTGTTTTAACGATACTTATAATTCCTTCTATTCTTTCAACGCTCTTTAAAAATGACAAAACTATATCTTTAAGCTCAATATCTCTTGTTGGAAGTTCTGGAAGTTTAAAAGTAAGCACAGTTACAAAAGTATCATTTGGCAAAAGTATGATTGATAAAATCTCAAAATAATCTTTTATCTCATCTTCACTCAAATCGTACTCTTCGCCAATTTGGTTATAAAGTATAGTTGCTAAATCTCTTGTGAATATCGGATTTTTATGATTTATCTGTATCTTTATCGTTTCCATCAGTTACTCAATATTAGTTTTTCTACTTCTATTTTTGCCTCATCTAAGACTTTTTTTGCTTCATCTTGAAGTTGTTTTGCTTTGTCTCTTATAGC
>JACXUN010000170.1 GCA_014763905.1 Campylobacterales bacterium | reverse complement strand
TGTTAAAATAGATAAATAAATAAAAATAAGGAAAGATTATGAAAAAAGGTTTGGTAAAAGTTTTAGTATTACTCACGGTAATGCCGGCACTGTTGATGGCAGAGAATTTCTGGGTCGGTGTATTTGCTGATAAAGCACCCTATCCACAACAGACATTTATAGAAACCATGAGTTTTAGTAAATTTGATAGTGCTATTCAACGGCATTGGGATAAGGGATTTGACATTATCGATGTCCAGTACGGAGATGGTAGATGGACGGCACTTATGGCGAAGAATACCGGATTCAAAGGGCAGGTATTTGTCCATCAACGTGATCTTAAATCTTTTGATGAACGGGTGACCAATTATCGAAGAGAAGGGTATCAACTGCTCAATATCGATTACGGAGAGGGATATTGGACTGCCGTGATGACCAAGAGTTCGGAGTATATCGACAGTCGATACCGACGGCTTCGCTATGGAGAAGATATCGAGAGTCTGATTCGTACTCAGTGGCAGGAGCAGTATAATATCGTCGATGTGGAGCAGGCAGAAGGGTATACCATGATGGTGTTTGCCAAAACAAAAAACTTTAAACCGCAAAGCTATATCGAGCTGGATGATTGGGAAGATGTGACGCCAATTATCAAGCAGCGTTGGAAAGAGGGATACTATATCGAAAATATCGAATACCTCTCCAGCCGATGGTTCTGTCTCTTTACCAAAGGTGGAGAAGGGTTGCAGGCATATTTTGTCGATGAGTCATTGACGGATGATAGTGGATATGGCTTTAAAAAATCGATCAAAACACAATGGGACAAAGGCTTTAATCTGATTGATATCGCGTATGGTCGGGAGTAGGGTGCGTTTTCTAACGCACCATTTTATTAAAGCCCCATCTTCCCCGGATTCAAAATATTATTCGGATCAAACGCTTTTTTGATATCTCTAAAAAGCTGCAACTCGGCATCGCTAAAGGCGATATGCATAAACGGAGCTTTTGCGGTTCCGATACCATGCTCTCCGCTGAGGGTTCCCCCCATGTCTACAACCAATTGGAAAATCTCTTCGATACAGTGGTGTCCCTCTTCGAGTTGACTGATATCAATCATGACATTGACGTGAATATTTCCATCACCGGCATGACCAAAACACGGCACCGTAAAGCCGTACTTATCAGCAATCGCATAGATACGTTCTAGGGCTTCTGGCAGTTTGGCTCTTGGGACGGAGATATCTTCATTGAGCTTTTTATTACCGTAGATGGTGATCGACTGAGAGGCGTTACGTCGGGCATACCAGAGTTTTTTGGCTTCGGTTTCGGTCTCGGCGATTCTCAGTTCTGTGGCGCCGTTGGCTTTGAAGGACTCTTCCAAGGTTTTGAGTTGGAATTCGATCTCTTCTGGGACATTGCCGTCCACATCTCCGACCAGTACACCGCCGGCATCTGTAGGAAGATCTACCTTTAGCTTTTGAATTAGAGCTTGGATGACCAGTTTGTCGAGAAACTCCATCGCGACCGGATTGGCTCCGGCAGCCAATGATTTGAAGACCGCATTCATAGCATTGTCTACACTGGGGAAGATCCCCATATAGGTCTTTTTATACTTCGGTTTCGGGATCAGTTTGAGCGTCAGTTCGGTGAGTACTGCCAAGGTTCCCTCACTTGCGATTAAGATACCGGCGGTGTTGTATCCGGCGACATCCTTGATGGTGCGTTTTCCGGCTTGGATAATGTCCCCGTTCGCCCGTACCGCACGCAGTGCCATGACGTAATCTTTGGTGATTCCGTATTTGGCGGCACGCATCCCTCCGGCATTTTCGCTCACATTGCCGCCGAGAGTAGAGTACTCTTCACTTGCCGGATCGGGGGGATAGAAGAGTCCGAGTGCTTCAACATGCTTCTGTAAATCCATATTGACCACACCCGGTTGGACGACGGCAACCATGTTTTCGGTATCGACCTCTAGGATTTTGTTCATATGTTTTTCCATCGCCAGTACAATCCCGCCGTTTGCCGGCAGGGCTCCGCCGGTAAAGCCGCTTCCGGCTCCTCTTGGGGTGATGACAATACGGTGTTTGTTGCAATATTTGAGGATATCGCTCACATCTTGCTCATGACGCGGGAAGATCACCGCATCCGGTTCATAGCGGGTACGAGTCGCATCATAGCTGTAGGCGATCATGTGAGCTTTATCATCATAGATATTTTCTGCCCCGACGATGGCGGTTAGGGCTTTGAGATGTTTTTTGTCGATCATCGAATGCTCTCTACCCCATGATAATATTGAGCAAAGGCTTGTTTCTCTTCATTTCCCCAGAAGGTATCGGAGATCTGCTCAAATCGGGCATAAAATGGTGACATGACGGTATCAGTGGTTAGACTGTAGGGCTGTTTCATAAGATATTGACCACTTAGCGGATCCAACACACTTAATCCGGTTTGCGTGACGATGACAATGAGTCCGACTTGATTAAAGGTCGCAAATGCTTTGAGGTTCTCTAAGGTAATCTTGGTCTCATCTTCATTGAGTAGGTGCATGGCATAGATATCCGGGTGTATCCAGTTTTTGTCAATCGATCTGGTAAGGGTACTGTAGATTTTCTCACTAGGTGCGATCAGGAGGGCATTATCGTAGAAGTTACCGAATACGACTTTGTCTCCTATAGTGACAGAACTTTTTATTTTTGGCAGATTATCGTGTTCGATACCCTTGTATGGCTGAAGTGTTGCACTGTTTCCACCGTTACTGTTGACAGTATGGGTAATAGCGGCGATACCGTTACCGTAATTATGAATGACGATACCGCTCATCCCTTTGGGAACCGATTGATCAACGGTGATCTGTTCGTTATTGACAGCCGTAACGGAAGCGTTGATGCTTTGTGGTAATTCGATAGCCATCGCAAACAGGGTGCTAAGCAGCATAATGATAATTTTTTTCATACTATTCCTTGCAAAATAAATCTTACGATTATACTTGCAAAAAATTAAATAGGACTTGGAACCGCTTTCATAATCTCAAACCAGTCACGAGAAAAGTGCTGACGGATATAGCGTTCATGATGAGGAACGGTACAGCCGCTGCAGTTTTGATGAATCGCCTCATCGGTTGTGAACTGATCTCCCTCTGCGGAATCAATGGTACAGTAGGAGTAAAGAGTTTTATTTGCTTCTTGACGAAATCCAGCATCATTAAACCGAAAATTCGGACAGGCACAGAGATAGCAGTTGAGATTTTTCATTTCGTGACACTTTTTATTTTCGGCATAAAGCAAACAGAAGTCAGGTTCATTTTTGACCATATTGTCGAAGCGGAAATATTCGATGATCTCTTCATCAGTAAGATGATGGAGTTTTTGGAGTATGGCTTGGTGTTTGTTGCCGTGTTGACGGAACCAGTTAGTGTAGCTCACAGGGTATCTCTTTTTAATGATTATACCATTAAAGCTCGCACTATTCGCTCCACATCGATCTGCTTTCGCATGGTATCGACAAAGGTTTCGATTTGTTTTTGTTTGTAACTCTCGAATTTTTCGTCATTAAAGAGTCCATGAACAAATGTTCCTTTGATGTTTCCTTCTTCAAAATAGAGCGGATAGTGTCGGCTTACACCGTAATGTATCTCAAATCCCTGAACATCTTTGCCAAACAGATGATAGGTTCCGCGTCGTACTATTTTTT
>JACXUN010000169.1 GCA_014763905.1 Campylobacterales bacterium | reverse complement strand
AGATGATTAGATCATCTCAGTATCGATTACTTCTTCTTTGTCCTGTACAGAAATCTGTTTAGTTGTCGGCTGTTCATCTTGATACGGAGCCATGGTTCCGATCACCTTACCACCCTCTTCGGTTTTGATGTTTTTGACAGAAATTTCACCCTGAACACAACCGTTTGAACCGACATCAAGAAGCTCAGAAGCGACCACTTTACCGTTAATATCACCATTAACGATAATACGTTTAGATCTCATAACGCTAACGTTTGCTTTGCCACCCTTTGTTACGGTAACGGAAGTATCGGCAAGAATTTCACCCTGTGCTTCACCATTGATCACAACCACTTTGGCATGAATCGTATCGTTTACCTTCCCGCTCTGCATAATGTCAAGATTTACACAATGAATGCTTCCGGCTACCTCACCGCTGTTGATCACTTTTTTAGCGATAATGTTTCCTTGAACCGCTCCTTTTTTACCGATGGTAAGTTCATTCACTTTTAGATTTCCGATCAAAGTCCCGTTGATCTGAACACTATCATTTCCTTCCATATCACCACGAACGGTAATTCCCTCAGAAACGGTTGTACTCTTGAAAGGTGCCGCTGTCTCATTCATACGTGTCTGCTCTGTCGTTTGATTATTCACCGGTATTGCAACCTCTTTCTCTTTTCTACTGCTTTTAAAAAATGCCATAAGCTATATCCCCTCATGTTGTAAATTTTTTCCACCAAAAAGCTTCCACACCTTTGTGAGCTTTCACCTCATTTTCGTATTGAAACTCAATAAAGATAATATCAAGATAGTGCTTAGTGAGCTAAATAGTTTGTCAATTTTTTTAATATTTTCCCCTATTCTTTACAAAATAAAATCGTTATGAACGGCTTTTAAGTTTTTATATGTTTGGATATATTAAATGTGACTCAATTAGACTTTTACCCTCGACTCCAAGGCACGGCTGAGAGATAAGATATCGATATTGTCCAGCTCCACACCCGTCGGAACTCCTTGGGCGATCTTGGTAAATATCAGGTTTTGATCTTTGAGTTTGTCTTCGATATAGAGGATCATCGTATCAGTCGCCAGGGATGGCGGAAAGGCGAAGATCACCTCCTCGACATCATGCACCACAGTTTTGAGATGATAGGCATCGAGATCATGAATATCCCTTACTATATAGTAGAACCCTTTAAACTGTCCGCTCTCTTCGATGGTCAAGATATCTTTGGCACTCTGGACGATACAGAGTTTGGAGCTGTCACGGTACTCATCTGCACAGATGTGGCAGAGTTCATCTTCACTCATATTGTGACACTTTTTACAGCGGCGGATTCGATTGACTCCCTCTTCGATCGCGTGAGCCAACTTCATCGCTGCAAAGCTGTCCTCCATGACCAGATGATACGCCATTTTGACCGCCGATTTTTTCCCGATGCTGGGTATATCTTGGAATGCGTTGACGAGATTTTCAAACGCTTCTATCTTCTGTTTTTTCATAGCGTATAATCAACTACCTTGGAACCGTTGACGACGGTTTTGATAAATTCGACCACTTTAAGATGCTCCGGATGTATCGCATACGCTTCGAGTCCTGCTTTATCCTCAAAAGTAGTATAGATACTTAAATCCATTGCCCGTGCTTCATCGGCGAAGTTTACACCGATTTCCATCCCTTTGAGTGTTGGAACGGTCTCTATTAAAGCCGCTAACATCACTTTGGCTTTTTCGATATTGGCTTCTCTATTTTCTTCTTTGAAATCAAACATTACGATATGTTTCACCATCATTAACACCTTAAAAAATATTTGACGGGGATTATATCTAAAATATGGTAGAATTCGCCAATTTTAAAACTGGGAGCATCTTAATGACCGAAATGGACTATTATGAAGTTTTGGAGGTTAGCCGTGATTGCAGCGGGGCTGAACTCAAAAAATCTTATAGAAAACTGGCTATGAAATACCACCCAGATAGGAACCAAGGCGACAAAGAGGCAGAAGACAAATTCAAACTGATCAATGAAGCCTATCAGGTTCTCAGCGATGATGAGAAACGTGGTATCTATGACCGATACGGTAAAGCCGGACTCCAAGGACACGGCATGGGCGGCGGCTTTGGCGGGGGTCAGAGCATGGATGATATTATGGATATCTTCAACTCCATGTTTGGCGGTGGAGCCGGATTTGGCGGTGGTTTTGGCGGAGGACGATCGCAGCGTCAACGCCACCAAAAGTATAATCTCGACTTCGAGATGGAACTGCCACTCAAATTCAATGAAGCGGTATTCGGTATCGAAAAAGAGATCCATATCAAATACAAAGTCCCTTGTAACGACTGTGACGGCACCGGAGCCAAAGGTGGTAAACTAGAGCGATGTGACTACTGTAACGGTCAAGGTCAAGTGGTCATGCGACAAGGATTTATGTCTTTTACCCAGATGTGTCCGAAGTGTCACGGGGAGGGACAGAAGATCGTTGAGAAGTGTCAATCCTGTTCTGGACGTGGCTATCACGAAGAGCCGGACACCATCAAGATCAAAATCCCAGCAGGTGTCGATACCGGTAACCGACTCAGAGCCCAAGGATACGGTAACCAAGCCAAAAACGGACAACGCGGTGATCTCTACCTCACCTTCAATGTCGAAGAAGATGCCAATTTCGTCCGCGAAGGTTCCAATATCTATATCGAAGTACCGATCTTCTTCACCCAAGCCGCACTCGGAGACACCATCACTATCCCGTCACTCGACGGCAAACTCGATCTCGATCTCAAAGTCGGAACCAAAGACAGAGAACAGTTTGTCTTTAACGGAGAGGGAGTCGCCGATGTCCACACCGGAGAGCGGGGACGGCTGATCGCTCAGGTCAAAATTGTCTATCCAAAGCAACTAAACAGTGAACAAAAAGCATTACTCACCAAACTCCAAGAGAGCTTCGGCGTAGAGAGCCGACCGCACCATAGCAGTTTCGAAGAGGCATTTGACCGGGTGAAGAGCTGGTTTAAGAAATAGTATCTCTTTTTGGGCAGAGCAGTGCTTTGTCCTTTTTTAAGAGTTCAAACTAACCGTTTTCCCATCCTGTCCCATCAAGCGAATCAATGTTCGCAACGCTTCATTAACCGACTTCGCATCGGGAAAAATTTTGTAACATCACTATCCAGTTTGACAATATTCACACCCTCTTTATAGCGTTTGGCGTATTTAGCACGGATACCGTTACTAAAGTCATACTCTTCTAACATTGTGCTTACCCCACCTTCAACTAAGGCACAGCACTAAACTGCAATTTCAAAGCATTCATCACTTTCATCACAGTTTCAAATCGAGGTTTGGCATTGGGATGGAAGGCTTTATATAAGCTCTCTCTACCCAGACCTGTCTCTTGGGCGATTTGTGCCATACCTCGGGCTTTGGCGATGTAGCCGATAGCTCGGAGGAACTCTTCATTGTCTCCCTCTTCAAGGACTTAGGAGAGATATTCGGCGATGGCTTCATCACTGTCGAGATACTCGGTGATATCAAAAGGGATGAGATCGTTACGGTTCATTGTTTTAGTAGTTTTTTTGGCTTTTTCGATATCTTTAGATTGGGTCGATTTGTCTCCACCGACCTATAAACCTGAGTTCGACGGAGTATTATAGTCACAGAAGCCTAAAAATAGGTAAGATTTGAAAAATCAAAATTCGTAGGACTAGCCGTAGCTAATTCAA
>JACXUN010000168.1 GCA_014763905.1 Campylobacterales bacterium | reverse complement strand
GATCGATACAACCTCTTCTATCTCGATAAAATAGAACGCATCAACTGCCTCTACTGCGAATACTTTAACGGGGTCATCGGTTATGTCCGAGAAATCGCCACCCGCACCGAACAGCTGTGGTGTCCGATCAAACACTCCCGTCGAACTCAGGTTATTAGAATAACTCAAAATTTTCCACTTCTGCTACTAAAGTGGCGGACATTATGAGTCAAATAGACTAATATTTCAGCAGACCTAGACAGTAAAGGTTGTCTAGGTAAAAATAAAAACAACCATTTTAAGGAGCTGTTATGTTTGTCACACGTTATAGACCAAGAAACCAATTTAATGATATTCGACGCGGATTTGATCTGCTTAATTCCATGCTCAATAGTCTGGAAGTTCCAGCTCAAACAGAAAAGAGTAAATATGACTTTACACCGGCGGTGAATACACGAGAAGGAAAAAATGCCTATCATATCGAAGTGGATCTCCCGGGTGTAAACAAAGAGGATATCAAAGTCGATATCGAAGAGGATAAAATCGTCATCTCAGGTGAGAAAAAACTCAAAGAGGAACTTAAAGAAGATAACTACTATAAAGTAGAGAGTTTTTATGGATCATTCAAGCGAAGTTTTACCTTGCCAGAAGGCGTTGATATCGAAAACATCCATGCGGAATCGGATAACGGGGTATTAGAGGTGATCATCCCTAAACTGGATAAACCAGAAGTCGAAAAGACCAAACGAATCAAAGTAAAATAAGGAGTGAATCTATGAGTAATATCGTAGAAAACGTTAAAAAAATCGGTTCTGAAATCGAAGAGGGAATCGAAAAAGGATTAGAAAAAGCAGGAGAAGTACTAGACAATGTCGCCAGTCATTTACCGTTTTCAAATCTTGCTAAAAAAAGTAATGGAGCTTTTCGTATCGAAATTGATATGCCGGGTATCAAGAAAAAAGATATCAATATTGATGTAGAAGGGAATCTATTGACCGTTTCAGCGACCCGTGAGATGAAAAATGAGGTCAAGAAAAAAGATTACTACCTCTGTGAAAGTGCCTTTGGTAAAATCGAGCGGAAATTTAGCATCCCAGACGGTGTCGACCGTGATAAGATTACTGCTGAGCTGGAGCATGGACAACTCGTCATCGAACTGGAACTGGAAGAGAAACGCAAACCAAAATCAATCGCAATCAAATAAGAAATAGAGGCAGTTTTCATTGCCTCTCTTCACCCTTCCTCCTTCTACCTTCTTCCATTATTCAACAAAACACTTACTAACCTAAGTTCGACGATTACTTCACACTCTACTCTAAGTTAAAGTACTCTTAAATAATTTTGATGTATTCTATAATTTCAATCAAACTGAATGAGGAAAAATGGAATATTTACGCGATTTAGAGAGCATCTGTACCAGTGACAGCGGTGAAGCGGTCAAGATGGAAGAACTTGATCTCTTTTTCAGCTACAATGCCCGACAGCAGACCAAATACCAAACCTATCTCTATCAAACCCTCAATAATGTCGTACCGTGTATGAACAGCTATGAGTCCTTCGCACTGACCGAAGACAAATTCCATACCTCATTTGTATTGCGGCGGCACGGTATCTTGAGCGCCGATTTTCAAGTCTGTCACCGAGACGATACTCAGGAGCTGCAAAATCTTCTCCAACGATGGGGTAAAATGATCTACAAACCGGTCAGTGGCTGGGGCGGTGCTGGACTCACCAAAATCGAAAATGAAGAATCTTTAGATATGCTCTTACCGTTTATCAACAAACTCAGCGACCGCGTACTCTATCTCGAAAAGTTTGTTACCTATGACAATACCGACTGCCGTGTCGATATCGTAGATGGTCAATTTGTCGCCTGTTACGGTCGCAAAGCCAAAAAAGGAAGCTGGAAAACCAATGTCACCAGCGGCGGTTCGGTGTTTTTACGAGAGCCGAGTGATGAGATCGTCGATTTGGCTATCCGTGCTGCCAAGGCATGTGGAACCGATATCGCCGGTGTGGATATCATTTATGATGAAGAGCGGGGAGAGCCTCTGGTATTGGAAGTAAACGGTATCCCGGCTTTTGCCACACCGGAGCAGGAAAAGATGGGACTAAATTTTAACGATAAAAAAATCGATCTCATTGTCGAAATGATCGATAGAAAAACACAAAAAGCGTAATGAAACCGACTCAGTTTATCACCCAATCACCGCAAGTCGAGAGCATCGTCAAAAGCTTAACGCTGACCCAGTCTCTATTTGTCTCCTCTATTATTATAGGAGAGCCTTTTACCGGGAAAAAACAGCTGGTTCGCAGTCTCTTCCCTAAAGCCCTCTATATTGATGCACGTAATATTGAAGAACTTAAACAGGTTTTGCAGACCCATAATGAAGTGGTCATCTATAACTTTGATGCCGTCAATAATCTCGATGAGTTAAACTTTGAAAACAAGCGGATTATTGCCATTGCCAATGAGGTACGCTATCGCAGTGCTATCGAAAAAAAGTTCGCTTTTATCTATGATATGCCCGCACTCGTGCAACGTCCTGAAGATGTCAAACGCTTGATCAAAGAGTTCACGCAGATTATTCAAAACGATCTCATGCTCGAAAGCAGCAAAGTGATCAATGTTGAAGAGGTGGATCTCTCAGAAAACATCAAATCGCTCAAAGCCTCGATATATAGGCAGCTCATTACCTCAACATTGGACAGCCGCGATATCGAAAAGATTCTTTTTAACTATCTTTATGATAATATGGAAGGCAAGAACGTCTATCGAGACTTTTTGGAGATTTATGAGCGTCCCTTGCTCCAAGCGGGACTCGCCAAGTTTAAATCACAACTCAAACTCTCGTCGGTTTTGGGACTAAATCGTAACACTTTGAGGAAAAAGATACATGAACATAATCTCGACTGATTTTAAGTTTTTTATTGAATTTGACATCAATCCGTTTATTCTCTTTTCGAGTGAAGGAAAAGTGATCTATCTCAATGAGAGTGCGGAACTGTTGTTAATGGAACCGTATATCGATAAAAAACTTTTCAGTCTGGCTTTGACCCATGCCCCTCAAAGTTACGGGTATAAAAAGACACTCATTGAACTCTCTTTTGGTTCGTTTGAATTTTATGCGATGAATATTCTCTATGATAATGAAGATGAGATCGCCATGCATCTTTATAGTAAACCGACCACCAAAGTAAACAGTATGGTGAACTTGGAAGGGTATAGTTATACCGATATGAACCTCCTGCTCGAAGCCAATATCGAACTTTTCAAGATACAGTATACAGGGGAACTTCTGCTCTTTACCGATTATGATCTACCAAGATTTCAACTCCACCAGAACAACTTCTCGTTTCTACTGCGTACCCTTTTTGCCCAGTTTATTGGATCAAAAATAATCAATATCACCCTCAAAATCAAAATAGGTGAAATGATCGTCGTCAATAAGAAAAAATACCCCATCATCCTACTCAAAGTCGAAAGTAACCAACGCAATACAATCAGTGACCTAGAGATCAAAGAGATCACCGCAAAACACTTTATCAATGTCCAGATGACCGATAATATAGTACTGTTTGAGATACCGGCTATATCATAATTTATCCTACTTATCTTTTGTATTGCTAAAAGTTATTATAACTGTAGATTTTATAAGCAATCTTTCATTGCTATAAACCATAATTCTTGCTATACTCAGAATAAAAAGGAGAACCT
>JACXUN010000167.1 GCA_014763905.1 Campylobacterales bacterium | reverse complement strand
GGATAAGGCATCGGATAATAGGATTGAGTATAGTCGGAAGCCTTCTCTTTGAGATAACAGTAGATACCCTCGGTCAAATATGAGTGATAGTTTTCAGCCAGTTTATCATTTTGCTGGGGGGTATTCTCCTGCATGACTATCTTAATCCGTTCCCAATCGATAGGATACAGAGGATCGATATCGGCAATCGGATTGACCGGGAGATTGGGGGTAATGACTTTCGGATACGGTTTATTGAGCATATCTCGGATGGTGAGGGTATAGAGATTCAATTGATCGCTCTGGAGCAGTTGATCCGCATAGCTTTGATCTTCTGTCGTGAGATAGAGCCAGAAGTTGCATTGATCCTTTTCTGATTGATAAGTGCTTTTCTCCAAAGCGAGTTTGAGATATTCGGCTGCTTCATGCAGGGCATTGAACTCAACAGCATTAATCGCCAATAGAAACGTCGTCTGAAAGGTGAGTGTCTCCGTAATTGGTGTAATGATAAGTGATTTTTTCATGCGGTCGAGTGCCGGTGTCGTCACGATTTTAAAGATCGAGAGATTAAACTGCTCCTCCTCGGCAAGAGCGGCGAGCTGCTCCTTCTTGAACGGATGATTGAGCCGCTTTTTCCGATAATTGGTACCGCAGTTATTGAAGATGTAGCACTGTGTTTGGGCTTTGAGTGTTGCCAAGGTATCAAAGGGATGGTTATCGGTCATCACTTTCAGCACATCGGAATATTGCCCCCGCTTTAAGATACGACGATAGAGTTTTTGGAGTACCGTTTTGCTTTGATTGGCAGCAGTAGCCGGATAGATGATATAGTTTTGGGGGTCTACCGGTTGGGGATCGCGTTTGGGTTCTTGCGGTATGTAGCCGATTTTTTTGCGGATCGCTTTTTTGAGCGTCTCATTTTGACGGCTGCGTAACTCATAAGCACGCAGAGCTTGATCCGGTGTGATCTCTTTTTGTTCCAAAAAACGCCAGATATAGAAATCTCTTGCAACACTTTGAGGCATCACCTCAATTTCAGGAAGCGTATAGTGTTGAGCATGGAGGGTGAGGGTTGAGAGTATCCCGAGCAAGAGCGTTCGACCTATGGTGAAACCGTTCCATTGCTTGCTATCCCCCCTCAACATATTAGACCCCTAATATAGAACGCATTAATATCGTATCGATAAACTGTAATCCGAATACAATAACAATGGGTGAGAGATCAATTCCCGATATGACCACGAACGGCAGTTTTTGACGTACCCAGTTAAAAGCCGGATAGGTCAAACGATTAAGAACATCGACAACCGGGTTTCTCGGATCAGGCTGCACAAAAGAGAGTACCGCGCCGTATCATTTTCTGTTCCGGTTAGCAGAATAGAAAGCGGTTTCAAGAGATTTTCCTCTGTCAAACCGCTGGTTTGCATAATATGATTTTTGAATTCGTCGAAAGTCTCAAACGGCGGAGCATCGAAGATGATCTGCTCAAGGGTTCGCATCGATTCACCCCACTCTCCGTTAAAATCTTTGGGGGCAAAAATCATACGAATCTTGGATTCTAGTTCTTTAATCGTACTCACCTCTTTGAGATAGACCTTTGCCAACTTACCGATATCGGCATCGGCAAAACCAAAGAGTCTTGATAATGCTTTATCCTCCATCATTTTGAGATGTTTCCGGTTGATCAATCGCAATCTATCGAGATCAAAATTCGCTGTAGTGATGGCTGAGAGATCAAACCACTCAATGGCTTCCGGCAGGGTAAATATCTCTTGTGGAGCTTTAGTATTGCCAAGCAGTATCAGATAGTTCAAAATCGCATCCGGGACAAATCCCTCTTCCAAGAGCCATTGAAGAGAATACTCCTTCTCATTTACCATGATCGGCAGGTGAGCATATTGAGTTTCGGCTTCATATCCCAACATCTTTTTGATATGTATCTGTTTGGGTGTATCACTGAGCTGATCTGCTTCGCAGATGATCCAATCGATATTGCTCAGCATATCATCGCAAGCGGTGGCGAAATTATGCGACGGCGTATTATCCGTTCGCATAATCACAAAGCTATCAATGGTATCAGGTGATGTGGCAATACTCCCTTGAATCAGATCGTTAAAGACAATCTCTCCAGTCGGCTTTTTAAGCCGAATTACAAACGGTTCACCCTTCTCCTTGAGTACCTGATAATCATCATGTGTCAGTGTCTCACAAATTCCACCGTAGCGATACTCAATCCCATTTGCTTTGGCACGTTCCTGTTCAATGGCTATCTCATCAGGAGTACATCGACAGATAAAGGCTTTGCCCTCTTTGAGCAACTTGATGGCTAAGGTTTGATGAATATTGAGATGTTCACTCTGATGATAAACCAAATCGCGTTGAATGGCAAACTTCTCCAAAATCTGCATGATCTCGGTATCTTTCCCTTCAATGGTCTGCTCTTTGTCATGGTCTTCGATACGGACTAAAAAAGGTTTATGCTGCTGCTTCGCAACAATATAGTTCAAAATGGCAACGCGTAGATTACCGATATGCATATCACCGGTGGGTGACGGGGCAAATCGAAGCATTCACTCTCCTCGTGATTTCATTAGTTGTAATTATAGTGTCCACTTACTTAACTTTCTACCCAACCATCACAGTATCAGCAGAGTCCGAAATCTCGAAAATAGTTAAAAAAATAACAAAAACGGCACTCTTGAGGGCTAAAAAGTTCGCAAATCGTTTTTGAATTCGGGGCTAAAGCCGCCGTTTCAAAAAAACAGCTACATCTCCTCAAACGGGTCACGATCATCCATGATCGTAAATGCCCCTCGTTCACAATCTCTCTGAGTGGGAATGCATACGAGAATTCAAAAGGCTGAAAAAGTTTATTTAGACTTCAACCTCTCGTATGCATTCCACCTTACAAAGGTGGGACGAGATAACTGCGTACATTGGAAACCCTTTTATTGATTTCGATCTCATTATAGCATAGACCGCTATAGGGTGGTTCAGCCCACGTAAAATATCAATGGTAGAGATCCGTTGGCTAAAGCCAACCCTACACGAGCCATAACCTCCCGCCAAAGTGGCGGAAAAACATGTACACTTCAAGCAGCTGGTTATAACGGTGAAATAGAAGATTATGAAAATATCAAAGTTGCGTTAGCCCAACGCGTCAAAGCAGAGCTTCAAAAAAGCCTAAAAACTGGGAAAAAGCCAAACAAAAATCTCTCAAACGTAAAGAGTTTATCCAGAAGATTTTGAGAGAATAAAAAAGCTTACTTCGACTTCAATCTCTTGTCTGCATTCCACACTTGCTAAGATGTGGAAGAGGAGGAATCAAATCTGAGTATGGGCAATTAAAGCAAAAGAGTCCGCATATCGATAATCGCCTGCTCCAATCCCGTCCAGATCGAACGGGCGATAATACTCTGTCCAATATTTAGCTCTTCGATGGTTTCGATCTCGGCAATCGCTTTGACGTTTTGGTAGTTGAGTCCATGCCCGGCGGCTACTTTGAGCTCCATCTCCATCGCATCGCAAGAGAGTACACGGAGATTGGTTAACTCCTCTTCTAACATTTCAGTAAGCTTGGTGCGTGAGAGTTCTAGTTCAGAAATCGAATGATGGGTATTGATCAATCCTCCGTAGAGCATTGCATAGATATTGGCATATTTACCGGTATGAAACTCAATCCATTCGGCACCGAGATTTTTGGCGGCTTTGACACTCTCTAAACAGGGATCGATAAAGAGTGAAACTTCGATCTCATAGGCTTGAAGCCGTTGAATGGTCTGAGCCAATTTCTCATTGTCACCCAAGACATTTAGCCCGCCTTCCGTTGTCACCTCTTCCCGTTTTTCCGGTACCAGTGTCACACGATGCGGTTGAAGTTCACAAACGATATCAAGAATCTCAGGAGCCATGGCACACTCCAGATTGACCGGAAGCGGAGAGTGTTTGATAATATCTATCGCATCTTGGTCGTGAATATGACGGCGATCTTCTCGTAAATGGATCGTGATCTGATCCGCTCCGGCTCGTTTGACGATACCTAGCGCATCAAGCGGGTTGGGATCGGCTATTTTCCGTGCTTCACGTAAGACGGCGATATGATCAATATTGACACCCAGTTTCATGAAATTTCCTTAAATATTATATCGCATAATTATACATAAATTTTAGGGTGAGGAGTTGAATCAAAACAAAGACTTCACGCCTTTGGAAAACTTCAACTCATCTTGTCCAAACCGATCACTTTCAAAAATTATGGTTAACTCTTTTTTATCCATTTTGGGAAATTTGACTTGATAATAGGTACTCCAGTTATTGACCATGGGCATTTCATATTGGAGGGGATCATCTTTGTCCAATTTTTTAATCTCCATCGGCTTTTGACCGTTTAATCTTAGGGAGTATCCTTTATTATCGAAATGGTGTGTCTTACTGTCTCGAATATAAACCCCGACGAAGAAATACTCACCATCCTCTACATTCATGCAGAAGTTTTTGCAGTTCTCGCGTGTGTAGACCGGATTGAGATAGGTAGCTGTCAACAATGCTTTGGTCTCAAATGATGCCATAAGCTGAGCTTTTTGGGTATTTTGCAGACTAATGTGGTAGATATCATCTTTGGTAAAGAGTTGAGCCAGATTGGAGTTCTCTTTGAGGGAACACCCTCCGGTAAAGAGCAGCGAAGATATCAGTAGGATTTTTTTATACATTAAAAGACCTTGAATTGGTGTAGTGATAACAATTTTAACACAGGTTCAATAAACTTTAATGTATAATTTCGCTTCATTATTAAAAAACAGCGTAACGATATAGGAGCGAAATGAAACGACGAGCCGTTGCCTTTACCGGTCCCTCGAATAGCGGAAAGACCACACTGATCGAAAAGGTTGCCCGTAGCTTGATTGCCGACTATGAAGTGGCGATCATCAAAAACGATCCCAAAGATAAAGCCATTTTTGATATCGAGGGCAAAGACAGCTACAAGTTTTCTCAAACCGGAGCGGAAGTTATCGTGACCTCACCGACTCGTACAACCTATTTTTCCAAACGCCACAAAGAGCT
>JACXUN010000166.1 GCA_014763905.1 Campylobacterales bacterium | reverse complement strand
AAGCCTTTGGCTTCAAAGTAGGCTTTTTCGATAATCTGATGTTCTCTCATTTTGGCTTTGATCCATTCGGCATCTGCCGCACTAATCTGTTTTCGGTGAAGGGAAACAAGTCGTGCTTGCTCTGCTACATTTAACTCTTCATAGAGATACATATAAGGCAGTGTCACTTTCCCTTCAACAAAATCATGCAGTGCCGGTTTACCCAATGTCTCTGCATCCGCCGTAATATCTAAGATATCATCGATCATCTGGAAAGCCATTCCCAGATTACGCCCATAGTCACGATAGGCTTGACGCGGTTTACCCATCAAAATGGCTGCCGCTTCACTGCTCGCTTCCATTAATGATGCGGTCTTTTGATACAGCATCTTTAGATAGGCATCTCGATTTGTATGAAACCGTTTAGAGAGTTCGACATCCGCCAACTCTCCCAAACTCAACTGAACGACCGCATTGGAGACCACTTTAGCAACTTCAGAAGAGATCGAGGTGAGTTCAAAAAAGGCTTTGGAGTAGAGGATATCCCCCATCATAATGGCGGTCTTATTCCCTTCACTCGCATTGATTGAGACTTTTCCGCGACGGGTATAGGCATCATCAATCACATCATCATGCAACAGACTCGCGGCATGGATCATCTCGACGGTCGCAGCGGTCTTAATGACTCTTAGATCACTTCCCGCAATCTTCAAAATCAATTTAGTCCGCAGTCGTTTACCATGCGGTAATCTACGATAGAGTGATGCCACATAGGCATCACCCAATTCATGGATATACTGTTCTATCTTTCTCTCAACGGCATCTATCACCTATCTGTTCCTATTCACACTGCGTTACGATGTTACCTACCAGTTCAATATAGATACTGTTGGTTCGATTGTCGATATCGGTATCGATAACAGATGCTTTGATCAACATCTCATACTCTTGATCCAATCCACGCTCTTCTAACATCTTCTCAGCTACTGCTAAACGCCGAAGCATTTTATCAAGCTCCATCTCTACGATATTGACATTGGCTGTTTTAGCCACTTCATAATATTTATCTCGCGGATGTCCTACTAAGAAATCATCCTCGTCGTCAAAAATATTCATTTTACTTTCTCCATATATTTTAAGTTAGGGGGACAGAATAAGTTCCATTTACTTAATTTAGCCTGAGCAGTTTAAACCCAAGCGCTAAAACTCGGGCTATTATATCTAATGAGAAATTAAAAATTATTGTGGATAGGTCTATATTAAGAAATTATGGGCTTTGGAATGATTTGGTTACAGTTTTTTGTTTCAATACTCTGTCAAACTCAGGTTATTATTTTCCCGTCCCCTTAATCCAATGCTCCGCACTCACATCTGATACCAGCATCGGATTTTGCCGTTTAAACTCCTCTTCATCAAAGACGAAACGAAAACTGTCCATATATTTGGTCAAAATCTCATAGGCTTTTTGCAGCTCTTGAAACTTCTCCGTATTTCCCTGTTCCATATCGGGATGATAGAGACGGGAGAGTTTGAGGTATTTTTTGCGTACCTGTTCTCGGCTGGTTAGGGAGAGGAGTTCGAGGGTTTCTACTGCATCCTTGAACTCGCTGAGGCTGACTTGATGCATGATTATGCGGCTATCCCGTAGAGTTTGAGCAGGGATTTGACATCGGCATCTCGTCCCAGCCACTGTTGATAGAGGACGTTCATCGCTTCTGATCCCCCTTTGCTAAGGATATGTTCATAATAGCCGTGAGCCTTGGCTTGGTCAAAATGCCCCTCTGCATTCAGACACTCGAAGAAGGCATCGGCACTAAGGACTTCAGCCCATTTGTAGCTGTAGTAGCCTGCAGCATATCCTCCGGCAAAAATATGGGCGAAACCGTGTTGGAATTTATTGTATTTCGGGACTTCAAGCAGGGCGGTTATCTCTCGGATGCCATCTAGGAGAGCTTGTACCTCATCACCTTGATAGAGTTTTTTGTGCAAATAAAAATCAAAGAGTGAAAACTCCACCTGACGCAAAATCCCCATCGCGGCTTCATAGTTTTTGGTATCTTTGATCTTGTCGAGTAGGGTCTCGCTCATCGGTTCGCCGCTTTGGTAATGATACGCGAAATTTTGAAGAATCTTCTTCTCATAAGCAAAGTTCTCCAAAAACTGTGACGGAAACTCCACCACATCCCATGCTACCCCGTTGATTCCGGAAACCGAACGCTCTTTGCATTCACTGAAGAGGTGGTGAATCCCATGACCCATCTCGTGGAAGAGTGTTACCACATCATCATGACGCAATAAACTCGGCTGCTCAGCAGTCGACGGAGAGAAGTTACAGACGATAAAAGCAGACGGCAGATGCTGATTGCCGTGACTGTCGACAAAGTGCGTCTCCCAATCATGCATCCATGCTCCGCCGCGTTTCTCTTTACGAGCTTCGAGATCAAAATAGATACGCCCTGAGAGCTTCGCGTTTTTATAGATATCAAAGGTTTTCACACACTCATGCCATACCGCTACTTCAACGGCTCTAAACTCTACCCCAAAGAGTCCGGATACGACATCCAGCATCCCGCCTAGTACCCGATTCTGTTCAAAATAGGGTTTGGTCATACTGTCATCAAAATCGAACTTTGCTTTTTTCAACTTCTCACTATAGTAAAAGGCATCATACCCTTTGAAATCCTCAATCCCATTCTGCTCTTTGGCAAAGGCTTTGAGTTCTGCCAACTCCTCTTTGGCTTGCGGGAGAACCAGTTCGGCTAACTCTTCCAAAAATCTAGTGACCGCATCCAATGACGGGGCATCTTTGGTCGCTAATGAATAGGCTGCATAGTTTTCAAATCCAAGCAGCTTCGCCTCTTCATCTCGCAGCATCAAAATCTCATCGATCACGGCAGCATTTTCAGGAGATCGGGAACTATATGCCTGAGAAAGTGCTTGGCGGTACTGACGGTTCGGTCCATAGGTCATATAGGCTAGATAGCTGGGAGTCTGCAAGGTAAACTTATAAACCGTTTTACCCTCTTGTTCCGTTCGTGCCAAGGATAAATCGCTCTCAGGGATTCCGGCAACATCCTGCTCATCCTCGATGATGAGTTCATAGGCATTGGTCGCATTGAGCAGGTTTTGGGAAAAGCTATTGGAGAGTTCGCTCAATCTAAGATTGATTGCTTCGAGACGCTTTTTCTGTTCCATCGGTAGCTTCGCACCGGAGAGAACAAAATCTCGGATACTGTCATCTAGCACCTTTTGCTGCTCGGCATCGGTCACCGTTATCTGTTTCATCTTCTCAAAAAGAGCCTCATTTTGAGCGATCTTGCTGTGGAAGAGTGAAAGCTGCGGCAGAGAGGCTTCATAGGCTTTTTGAGTCGCTTCGGAGTTGTTGACGCTATTGAGATGTGAAAGCGGTGTAAAGAAGTTAGCCAGCTCCTCATCTAAATCTTGAAGCGGTTTGATCACCTCAGCATAGGCGGTTGTATCACTTTGGGTAATGGTCTCGATATCGTTGAGTTGTCGGGCTAAAAGTGCTTCTAAAGCATTGGGGAAAGTTTCTAATTTATCTAATTTAAATTCCTGAAATTGCATTATACTGCCTTCTTGGTTTTTGGGGCGATTATAACAAAAGTTTATTAACCTGAGTTCGACAGAGTATTATAGTCACAGAAGCCTAAAAATAGGTAAGATTTGAAAAATCAAAATTCGTAGGACTAGCCGTAGCTAATTCAAGAATTTTATTTTTTGAAGA
>JACXUN010000165.1 GCA_014763905.1 Campylobacterales bacterium | reverse complement strand
GCCCTTGATGTCGGGGCGATGTCGGTTTTCCTCTATGCGTTCCGTGAGCGTGAGTTTGGTATGGACTTGATGGAAGATTACTGTGGAGCCCGTTTAACACACTCTGCGGTACGAATCGGCGGGGTTCCATTGGATATTCCGGCTGGATTTATGGTGAAACTGAGAGCGTGGTGTGACCGTATCGATTATGAGCTTGAGCATACTTATAATGCCTTGCTTGAAGCCAACCGAATCTGGAAAATGCGTTTAGAAAACGTGGGTGTGTTAAGCCCCGAAGAGGCTCTCTCTTGGGGATGTACAGGACCAATGCTAAGAGGTTCGGGAATTCCTTACGATATTCGTAAAGAGGAGCCGTATGAGCTTTATAGCGAATTGGATTTCGATATTCCAGTAGCCGATACCAATGACTCATACGGACGATACCGACTCTATATGGCTGAGATGGCAGAGAGTACCAAAATCATTCGTCAGCTTATCCCGATGTATGATGAGACAGAACCACAATTGATGGCACACGCTCCGCAATATATTTCGGCTCCAAAAGAGGAGATCATGACACAAAACTATGCGTTGATGCAGCACTTTGTGTTGGTCACTCAGGGTATGCGACCGCCAAAAGGGGAAGTGTATGTACCGACCGAGTCTCCAAAAGGAGAGCTTGGATTCTACATTAAGTCTGAGGGTGAGCCGTATGCGTATCGATTGAAGTGCCGGGCACCGAGTTTCTTCCATACCGGATTGCTTCAAGAGCTATTGGTCGGAACTTATCTTGCTGACGTTGTAACGATCATCGGTTCAACCAACATCGTATTCGGTGAAGTAGACCGATAAGAGGAGAGAGAAGATGCAAAGATACGATTTAAGACATTTAAAAGATGACTTCTACGGTCGAATGGGTGAATTAATCAATACAGGATTAAAAAACAACGAAGTGGGAATCTTTCTTTTTGAAGTAGGAGATTTTTCACACATTCAAAAGAGTGCCGATTTCATCAAAGAGACAGGACATGAGTTGATGAACTCATTGAAATTCAATGAGGTAGACTGGACGATTGTGGTTAAAAAACTGGATGAAAAGACGATCGCTGAGCGAAAAGAGGCAGCTAAAAAAGCAGCTGAAGAGGCAGAGGCGAAGCGAATAGAAGCTGAAAAAGCAGCTAAAGAGAAAGCAAAGAAAAAAGCAGAAGCGGCAGCGAAGAAAGCAGCCGAAGAAGCAGCCAAAGCGGCAGAAGATACCGAAACAAAGGCTAAATAATGGCAAAACTACTCTTCTCTACTTGGCAAGGTGAACTTATCGACAACCGTGATAAGCCATCTGATGAGTGGAGTGAGTCAGGATTTAAACTGCCCGAAACCTATCACGGGGAGCGAAACTCAAAAGCATTTATCGGATGGGATGGCGTTGCCATTTTCGATGAAGATATTGATGCCGTTGAGTTAGCGAACCAGTATGCGGCTCAGTACCAAGAGTACTCGGAAGCGTGTGGTCGGTGTGCACCTGGAAGATGGGGCGGCAGGATTCTCTATGACTTACTCGACAAGATTGCTAGAGGTGAGGGAAGTCATGATGATGTTGCACATTTAAAAGAGATCGCTCAGACGATGATGACGACCTCTAAGTGCGAGATCGGAAAGACCGTTCCTAAGCCTATTTTAGACTTGATGGAGCATTTCAAAGATCAGTTTGATACCTGTATCGATGCTCAAATACCATCTAAACACTATAACGGAGATACTTCTTATATCGCTAAAGTAACGGCTCCTTGTACCGATATGTGTCCGGCACATGTGGATATTCCGGCATATATTGAAGGTGTAAGAGATATGATGTTTACCGACTCTCTTGCGGCGACACGGCAGACGATGCCATTGGCTCATACTTGTGGACGGGTTTGTCCGCATCCATGTGAAGATGCCTGTCGGCGTACCAATTTGGATGAGCCGATTGCGATTATGGAATTGAAACGATTGGGGGCTGATTATGAGACAGATCACGGATTGCCGTGGCAGCATCCCTCAGAGCCGAAACCGCTAAAAAATGACGGCAAGAAAGTTGCCATTATCGGTGCGGGTCCTGCGGGATTAACAGCAGCCTATTATCTTGCTCTTGAAGGTATTCAAGTAGATATTTTTGAAGAGCTGCCGGTAAACGGTGGGGAGGTTGCTGTCGGGGTTCCTGAATATCGTATGCCGATCAATAAGTATCAAAAAGATATTGATTTGGTTTTAGAAATGGAAGCCGTCAACATCTATAACAACCATCGTGTTGATGCCGAGCGTCTGAAAGAGATTGATGCAGAGTATGATGCAACCTTATTGGCTTTTGGTACACGACTTTCCAAAAAAGTCTACGCCACTAACGAAAACCCAAAAATGGGTGGATACTGGGGTGCAATTTCCATGTTGGAGAAAGTCAACCTTTGGACGAAATACGGTATCGGAAGCTCGGCATCCAATGAATTGAAAGACAAAACCGTCGTCTGTGTCGGGGGAGGATTTACCTCGATGGATGTTGTACGGTGTTCGATCCGAGAAGGTGCCAAAAAGGTGATTATGCTTTATCGACGAGATGAAGCGACCATTATTCGAAATACTACCTATGAGGAGTACCATGAGGCAGTAGAAGAGGGTGTTGAGTTTATCTTCTATTCTGCGATCGAAGAGATTTTCGACGACGGTGAGAATATTACTAAACTCAAAGTCAATCGATTTGAGTTGGTGCCAGATCCAAACGGTGGACGACCTCAGTTGGAAAAAATTGAAGGTGGAGACTTTGAAATTGAGTGTGATTATCTGATTCCTGCGGTTTCGCAAGCGGCGGATTTACAGCTCCTTCCAAAAGAGTGGGAATTGAAGTTAACTTCATGGAATACACTTTTAACTAATGGTAAAGATTATATGACTTCACGACCGGGATTGTTTGCTGCGGGTGACTGTGAGTATGGACCGATGACAATTGTCAACGCCGTTGGTCAAGCCAAACGTGCGGCATCGGTGATAAGTCGATATCTCTATAACGGTGGTCTCTGCACCTTAACCGATGACGAAATCATGGAAGATCATCTCAATAAGCTCAAAGTTTATAACAAAAAAGAAAAGATCACCGGATGGATGCCGGGTATTCCGCGTCAAGAGAGTGAGAAACTTAGTGTCGCAGAGCGAATCGATAACAACAAAGAGGTAAATCTTGGATTTACCGGTGAAGAGGCGATTGCAGAAGCAGAGCGATGTATGCGATGTTACTACATATCGATGGTGGCAGTATAATGAGCAGCGTAAGAAACCTAGAACCGAAAAATATTACGGTGACGATCGACGGTAAAGCGTGTGCGGGTGTGTTTGGTGATACGATCTTAGAGATCGCCCGAGCCAATGATATCTACATCCCTACCATGTGTTATCTCACCAAAGTACTGCCGATTGCCTCTTGTCGTATGTGTGTGGTCAATGTCGAGGGAGTATCGGGAATGATTCTCTCTTGCCAAGAGAAAGCCACGGACGGAGCGGTGATCACCACTAACAATGCGGAGCTGCATAAAGAGCGGCAAAACATTATGAAGCTCTATAATGTCAATCACCCGTTAGAGTGCGGTGTTTGTGACAAGAGCGGTGAGTGTGATTTACAAAACAAAACGATGGAGTTTGGTGTCGCATCACAAAACTTTACGGCACGAGAGCCGTCACGTCCAGTACAGAACTGGGGATCGGTATCGTATGATCCGGCACTCTGTATTATGTGTGAAAAATGTGTACGGGTCTCAAC
>JACXUN010000164.1 GCA_014763905.1 Campylobacterales bacterium | reverse complement strand
ATATTTTCTCTCATTATTATCTCTCCTAATATGGATACCCATAAAGGGTATCCCTATGATTACGCGATGATGCTAGTAACTTTACCTGCACCAATAGTTCTACCACCCTCACGGATAGCAAATTGTGTTCCTTGCTCAAGAGCAATTGGAGCGATAAGTTCAACGGTAATACTTACGTTGTCACCTGGCATAACCATCTCAGTTCCTTCTGGAAGTGAAATTGAACCGGTTACGTCTGTTGTACGTACATAGAACTGTGGTCTATAGTTGTTAAAGAATGGAGTGTGTCGTCCACCTTCCTCTTTTGTCAATACGTATACTTCAGCTGTAAACTTAGTGTGTGGGGTAATTGAACCTGGCTTACAAAGAACCATACCTCTTTGTACCGATTCTTTACCGATACCACGGATAAGAACACCACAGTTATCCCCTGCTTGTCCACAATCCATCTCTTTTCGGAACATCTCAACACCGGTTACTGTCGTTTTTTGTGTATCTTTGATACCAACGATTGTAACTTCGTTACCTACACATACTTGTCCTCTGTCGATTTTACCGGTTACAACGGTTCCACGACCTTGGATAGTAAAGATATCTTCGATTGGCATAAGGAAATCTTTGTCAATTTCTCTTTGTGGCTCAGGAATATACTCATCAACCGCTGCCATCAACTCATAGATCTTCTCTGACCACTCACCAGCAGTACCAGTTTTAGCCTCTTCAAGAGCTCTAAATGCAGAACCAGCAATGATTGGTGTATCGTCACCTGGGAAATCATACTGAGAAAGAAGCTCACGAACTTCCATCTCTACAAGTTCTAACATCTCTTCTTTATCTTCATCATCAAGTTGATCTTCTTTGTTAAGGAAGACAACGATATATGGTACACCTACTTGCTTAGAAAGAAGGATGTGCTCTCGAGTTTGTGCCATTGGACCATCAGTTGCCGCAATAACTAGAATCGCACCATCCATTTGAGCCGCACCGGTAATCATGTTTTTAACGTAGTCGGCGTGACCTGGACAGTCTACGTGAGCGTAGTGTCTGTTATCTGTTTCATACTCAACGTGAGAAGTCGCGATTGTAATCCCTCTTTCTCTCTCTTCTGGAGCATTATCGATTTGATCATAATCCATTGCTTTTTGACCGTTTTTAAGTGATAAACACATAGTAATTGCCGCTGTAAGCGTTGTTTTACCGTGGTCAACGTGACCAATTGTACCGATGTTAACATGCGGTTTGGTTCGTTCAAATTTTTCTTTAGCCATCTGTTTCTCCTAAGTTTATTCTGAAAAATTCGCTGATATTATATCAGAAATCTCTATGTAATGCTTTAATACCATAACAATATGGACAAAACTATTTTCTTTTTATCAGATTTTAGAAAAATAGTAATATGTTAAAAACAGTTTTGTCCATACTTTTTTGTATTGCTGGAGCCCATAGTGAGACTTGAACTCACGACCTCTTCCTTACCAAGGAAGTGCTCTACCCCTGAGCCATATGGGCGTATATTGTAAAATTTATAAATGCTTGTTTGCTTTGCGAGTCTTAAATGTGAAGTTATAAACTAATTAAAATTTCACATCAGCTCCCAGATTGTTGCAATGGAGCGGGAAACGGGACTCGAACCCGCGACCCTCAGCTTGGAAGGCTGACGCTCTAGCCAACTGAGCTATTCCCGCATCTTAAATGCAACGTATGGTGGTGAGTGAAGGATTCGAACCTTCGAAGACATAGTCAGCAGATTTACAGTCTGCCCTCGTTGGCCACTTGAGTAACTCACCTTGTCGCAATACCTATCTGGTCAAACACTGATAAAATTTTAATGGAGCTGATGAAGGGACTCGAACCCCCGACCTGCTGATTACAAATCAGCTGCTCTACCAGCTGAGCTACATCAGCACCATTCATTTAAAGTCATCCTTTAAATGGAGTCGCATTATAGACAAAAAACTATTGAATGTCAAGAGTTTTTTGAAAAAAAATATTTTTTTTATATCTTTGCTATAATTCTCAAAAAAGGCACTGTTTATGAAGATTCTTTTGGCTCCCAGTGAAACCAAAATTCATGGAGGAAGCGGCAGCTTTATTATAGATAATTTACTTTTTCCTGAACTCAATACAACCCGCTTAAAACTTTTAGAAAGTTATCAAACTGTTATCGACCAAAAAGAGCAACAGCAGCTCACTAATCTCTTTGGACTTAAAAAAGAAAAAGATATTGAGCCTTATCTCACTACCCTTTTACTTGAACCCGTTATGAAAGCCATTGAACGCTATACCGGAGTGGCGTTTGATTATCTCGACTATCCTAGCTTGAATCGAGAAGCACAGCACTACATAGACACCCATGTGCTGCTCTGCTCTAATCTTTTTGGATTTGTGCGTGCGGATGATATGATTCCCGATTATCGTGTGAAACAAGGGGCAATGATCGGCGCATTGAAACCTGAGGTCTGCTATACAAGTGAAAGTCATCTAATGGAAGCCTATTTAGCCGATGATGAGATTTTGGATCTGCGAGCTGCTTTTTATGAAAAGTTTTATAAACCGGTTAAGCCTTATACGACATTGAAATTTATCAAAGAGGGAAAAGTAGTCAGCCACTGGGCGAAAGCCTATCGCGGGATCGTTTTGCGTGAAATAGCCAAAGCAGGTGTTGAAACAGTTGAAGATTTTATGAATCTCCCGATAGAGGGGCTCACTATCGATGAGATTCAGACCAAGAAAAATAAAACGGAAATTATCTATACCATTACGATTTAGACAAAATTCTAGTTTTATACTTTTGAGAGGAATAAAGAGAGAGAAGTATAAAGCCGATCCCACTCAATCCGGTTAGCACTTCAGGGATATGAAATTTAGTATTGAGCAGCATGATCACAGCCAAAAGCCCAATTGCATAGTGAGCACCGTGTTCGAGATAGACATAAGAGTCCAGTGTCCCTTTTTCGACTAAATAGATGGTCATGGATCGTACAAACATCGCTCCAATGCCAAGTCCGACTATAATAACTACTATATCAGAAGTGATAGCAAAAGAGCCAATCACACCGTCAAAAGAGAAAGAGGCATCTAACACTTCCAGATAGATAAATCCGGCAATGCCTCCTTTGGCAATCGCCTTGGTCGCTTGTGCATCTTTGCTCTGTGATCTTGCCATTAAGTCTCCTAAAAATTTAACGCCAAAATAGACGATGATACCCCAAACACCTGATAGCAGTACAGGAAACTTATGCTCCTCATTCACCAGCATAACAAATATCATTAGCATCACTAATGAAATAAGAACTGAAATAGCATCAATCTTTCCCAACTGCTTAATTCGCTTTTCAACTCGGCAGAACCAATGTATATTTTTTTCGCGATCAAAGAAAAAGTGTAATGAAACCAAAAGTAAAAACATACCGCCAAAGGCTGAAACCTCTGCATGATGTTCCGTTAGATGTTTTGAATAAAGTTGCGGATCATGAAGAGCCAAATGCCAAACTTCCGACCATCCGATATTTGCGGTTTGAGAGACAATAAGAATCGGAAAAAGTAAACGCATTCCAAAAACGGCAATCAGCATTCCAACCGTCAAAAAAATGGTCTGCCAATATCGATCCCAAGTTTTTAAGATGGAAGCATTCACTATCGCATTATCAAAAGAGAGTGATACCTCCATCATACTTAAAATCGCAGCCAATCCAATGAGTTTAATGGCGGTTAGGATATCACCTTCCGGTTGATAACCCCACCAACCGATAAAGAGTAGCCCAAGTAGTGTAACCAATAAAGAATATTTAAAGTATTTCATTAATAACCTTTAAA
>JACXUN010000163.1 GCA_014763905.1 Campylobacterales bacterium | reverse complement strand
TCCTGCCATTTCTAAACCTTTATGATGATGTATAGTAGATATTTTAGCTAAATTGTGGTTTTAAAGTGGTTATGCTGGAGTTTTTAGAGGTGCCCTTAATACTTGTGTTTATTTAACTAAATATTAATAACAATCTCATCAAACGATATTTATAGTATCATACGCTATAATCCCTCCATGTATCAGCGTAATTTTGAGAATCTTCTTCATACCAATCCTCCCAGAAGTCTACTCCTCTATGGAGAGAACAGCTATCTGATCGATAACTATGTGCAGCATTATATTCATAAAACAGGGGCTGCTGAATCACTGATGACCCAATATTTTGACGAGTATCATTTTCAAACTGCCAAAAACTATCTCTCCCAAAGCTCACTCTTTGGCGGTACCAATCTGCTGATCCTTAAAAGCGATAAAAAAGTACCCAAAAGTGAACTCGACACCCTCATCGAACTGGTATCAAAAAATCCCGATAACTACCTCCTCTATGTCTATAGCGGGGCAGACAAAGATGCAAAAACCTTGCAGAGCAGTTTCACCCCCAACAGAGGAGCCAACTGGGTTCGCCTCTTCGAGCCTAATATGCATGAGAGTGTTGGATTACTAGAGAAAAAAGCCCGACACCTTTCAATCGATATCGACCGCTATGCCATCCAACACCTGCTTCTGCTACTCAATAACAACATCGCACTCTGTGCCAATGAACTTGATAAACTGGCAATTTTGAACGGTAAAGTCACCGTCAAAGAGATCGATCGGCTGGTCTATTCAACCGCTCCGTTAGCAGTCGAACAGTTGATGACGGAACTCTTTGAGAAAAAGCCGATCATTGAGACACTCAGCCGGCTTATGGAGCTGGGGATTGATGAGTTTGCGATTTTGCGTTCGACGCAGTTTTTTATCAATCAGATTTTTCTCTTCCATGCCTATATGAAACTGCACGGCACCATTGATTCCAAAGAGATTCTAGGATACAAACTCCCCAAACAGCTCGAACAGCAAAAAGCCAATCTCGCTCTGCGAGTCAAAAGCCAAGCCCTACTGAAAATAATGGAACATCTATTAAGTGTGGAGCTGCAACTCAAAAAGACCCCTGCGACCAATCGAGAGGTGTTGCTCTATGGAGCATTGATTAAGCTACAGAGTTATCTTTAAGAGGCTTTTGCGTAAATCTCCATCATATCATCGACTTTGCTTTTGATCTGGATAAAGTCGGTGAGATTATCGATAATATAAGTGTAACTCTCTTGGTCACTTATTTTAACATGAACCCGATCATCTACAAAGAGCAGACTGGGTACTTTTTTGAGCTGGATTTCTTGGGTGATCTTCTCATGAAGTAGATCATTTTGAACCCGATCAATCAATATACTCTTGTAACTGCGGACTCCCATGACCTTTCTCAACTCATCTACCGTCTCTACGACATCGACACTGTATCCCAGTTTTTTTAGGATTGCTCCAATGATCTTGGCTTCGGTAGAGGTCTGTTTAAAGAGCAAGATATCTTTGAGTTTTTTATCTTGGAGATGAGTATGGGCAAAAAATTTATTGAGTACATTGACAAACTTTTTGAGATCAATTGGTTTGGAGATATACTCATCAAGTCCCTCTGCCAAAAATCGCTCTCGATCTCCTTTGAGAGCATTGGCGGTGACGGCAATAATAGGAATATGCTTCATCGCATACTTCTTCTCATAAGCCAAAATGGTTTTGGTCGCATCAACCCCGTTCATAACTGGCATCTGAATATCCATAAAGACCACATCATACTCATGCTTGAAACGCATCTCGACACCGATTTTGCCGTTGTCTGCCACTTCACTGCTAATCCCGAGATTTTTTAATGTATGCTGAATCATCTTTTGATTAATCGGATTATCTTCGACAACCAAAGCTTTGAGATTGTGAAACTTCACATCTTCATCTTGGATACGACTCAGCTGTTTTGATCCCTGTTCATCCTCTTTCTCTCTCAAAAACTGGAGTGTTTTTTCGATCTTTGAGTAGGTGATCGGTTCATAGAGAACATAAGAGAATTGGGAAGTCATATCACTGATCAGGTCACGTTTATTGAGTTTGCTGACAAAAACGATCTGACTATAATGCTGATGTCGTTTAAGGATGGTCTCCAACTGCATCTTATTGATTTTATCACAATGGATAAAGAGTATATCAAAGTTTTTTCCCTCCATACAGGCTTCAAAACTATTAAAGCGTACAACATTGAAATTTTCAATCTCCCGCAAATACTTCTCCAAATAGAGATCACTCTTTTTATTTTGAACCTCACTGACTGAATAGATCGAGATAGTCATCGGTTTGAATCGATAATCCCGTTTGATGTCTTTGTACTCCATCTCCAACACAAATGAGAAAATAGAACCCCGACCAACCTCACTTTCAAGATGCAGCTTACTGTCCATCAACTCGACCAAAGAGGAGGAGATGGTTAAGCCTAGTCCCGTTCCGCCATATTGTCTATTGGTACTGCTATCCGCTTGGGTAAAGGCTTCAAAGACCTTCTTGCGTTGTTCTTCACTGATCCCAATCCCAGTATCTTGAACACTAAATTTAACTCTTAATAAACCTTCTGTTGAAATCTCTTTTTCGATATGAACATCAATACTTCCTTTGTTATTGGTAAATTTTACGGCATTGGAGATGAGATTAATCAATACCTGTTTGATTTTTCCCGGATCCCCTTTGATCAGTTGCGAGGAGAGAGAGGGATCGATCCACAATGAGAAATCGATATCTTTTTTGGAGGCGTTTGCCGCATAAGTCTCAATCACATTCTCTAACTCTTCCATTGGATTGAAGAAAACCTCTTCCAACTCAACATTACCGCTCTCGATTTTGGAGATATCCAATATGTCGTTGATAATATTGATCAAATCTTCAGAGCTTTTTTTAATCACCTGAACAAACTCTTCCTGTTCACTATCCAGATTCGTCGATTTGAGAAGCTTGGTAAATCCGATAATCCCATTTAGGGGAGTACGAATCTCATGCGACATATTGGCAAGGAAAAGGCTTTTGGTCTTGTTCGCCTCTTCCGCTAACAGTTTACTCTCTTGCAGAGCCTGTATGATTTTGGACATAAAGCTATAAATCTCTGCACTGTTTTTGTCGGCCAATATTTTATAGAGATTCCCTGTTTGATCATTACAGGTGGTATAGTTTTCAATATCGCTTAACAGTTTCTCTAAATTTTTCTTCTTATTTTGACGCTCTTCCATCGTACTTTGCAGAATGAAAAAGAGCAGTATAACGATTATCAGTAATGAGAGAGCCATAACCGACTGTTGTTCCAATCGGCGGTGGTTTATATCTTGTTCGATTAGACTCTTTTCTATTGAGAGATTATTATAAATGGGCGAGCTTTCGATCTTTTTCATCTGTTGGTAAGAGTTAAAAAAGATTGTACTGGCTCCTAAAATAATAAGCCCCCAAACTATTTTGACTATTCTTTTGTTAAATTTATAGGGTACGCTATTCACTCAAATATCCTTGGCTAAACTGGTTACAATAAAATAAATATAATGTTAAAATAATTTTATATAAAAAAGTTTAAGATTTATTTAAATTTAGTAACACTTTTTTCCCTCTTTTATTTAATACTATGTTTGCCAATGCTATAATTCCACAATTTCTTTACAATTTACGATAAAAAGAAACAAAAATTAGTACTGTTATAGGAGATATTTATGGGAAAAGCTAATAACCTGAGTTCGACGGGATATCATAGTCACAGAAGCCTAAAAATAGCTAATTCAAGAATTTTATTTTTTGAAGATTGCCTATTTTTAGGCTTCTGTGA
>JACXUN010000162.1 GCA_014763905.1 Campylobacterales bacterium | reverse complement strand
ACATGGTATTGATTGATAGCCGGTGTACACCCGGTATACACAATCAGTAAACCTAAGAGAGTCAAAAATGAGAGATATTTTTTCATGGATGTCCTTTTTTGATTGGTATTAAACTTTAATTATTTTTTGTGTAATCATCGTGAAGCATCTGCATGGCACTCTCTACGGTCGTATAGGGAGGAGATATTAATTAAATCCTAACAGTCCAAATTTACGAATAAATGCCTCATCAATATTAATTAGTCCGCGTTCTTGCAGATTCTCCAACACCGATCTGGTACAGAGGGTATCCCCCGGCCATTCGCGGGTAAAGCCGTCGAGTTCATTTTTATTGGTTCCGTCGATAATGATAAACGGTTTGAGTCGTACATCACGTTGGGCATCAATATTGTTCACAACCCGCCACAGTAGCATATACGGCTCATCAATATCATTATTGGTTTTGTCCACGATAACAAGCAGTTTGATATGCTCTTCTAAGGAGAAGAGTTTTTCGATATCGCTCATAACTGAAGCAGTTTTATTGAGAGTAATAACACAGATTGGTGTCTTGGTATGGGTAAAGTATTGTTTACACTCCAAGATATGGCTGTCAATTGCCTGAAGTTTACCAAGCAGTGTCGCATCGTCCAGCGGTGCTTTGATTCCGTTTTCGATCTCACCACCGGTCGCATCGACACCGAGTTTACCGCCGACTAAGGATTCATCGGCAGAGTGGTCAAGGGCATCGATAATCCCTTGGGTAATCAAAATTTTATCAGGATTCAAGCGGTTAAGAATATATTCGGTAATCGCGTTATGATCTTCTAGCTCCGGGGCATCCTCGTTGACAAAGATCGCATGTTTGACAAAGCTCATCTGTCCAACTCCCCAAAAAGCGTGCATGAACTGCTGGGCGTGACCTTTGTAGAGGGTTTTCATCTTCCCTAAAATCAGATTATGGAAGACACCGTTTTCCGGCATATAGTAATCAATCAGATCCGGAGCCATCGGTTTGAGCAGCGGCAAAAAGATACGTTCGCTCGCCCAACCCATGTATTTATCTTCCAGTGGCGGTTTGCCGACCACGGTGGCTTGAAAGACTGGATTACGCTTCATGGTGATGGTTTCGACCTCCATAACAGGGTAGGACTCTTTGAGTGTATAGTATCCCGTGTGATCTCCGAACGGTCCTTCGATTTGCATCTCATGGGGATCGACAAATCCTTCGATGACGATATCGACATCATGCGGGATATAGATATCATTGGTAATAGATTTCACCAGACGTGGATTTTGGTTGCGTACATAGCCGTATAGCAGCAGCTCAAACATCCCATGCGGCATAGGGGCTTGACCGCACCAGATATAAAGAGGATCACCACCGATGGCAACGGTAACCGGCATCTTTTTATTGGCTCGTTGATATTGATCGAAGAAGTGTGAAGCGTCCTTATGAGTCTGCCAATGCATTCCGAGATGATTCTGGTCATACTGTTGGAGTCGATACATTCCGAGATTTTGCATCGTTCCGTCCAAACTTTGGGTATAGACTTGTCCCATGGTGATAAACGGTCCGCCATCCTCTTCCCAGGTTTTTAGAATCGGTAGCTTATCAAGATTGACATCCTCCTTGGTGACGATGACCTCTTGACAGGCTCCCGACTCTTTGAGTCGTTTGGGAAAGACATTTTTGAGTGCAAAAAGTTCAGGAAGCATTTTCAGTTTTTCGATAAATCCCTGCGGTGGTTTGATCTTCAGTAGTTTTTCAATGCCTTGGGCAACGATATCGGGATGTTTGGCAAATATCTTTTGGGTGAGTTCTTTATTGGCGAAGATATTCATGAGTACCGGCATATCATATTCAATGCCCAGTCTCTTATTGATTGGTTTGGTAAATAGTAGGGGACGAGAGTCTTCTTTTTTGACTTCGATATAAGCGATATGCGGAATTTCAAGTTCTACATCCAGCGGCTCATGGATAATCTTTAGATTACCGTACTCTTTTAACCATTCTACAACATCATTCATATAATACACTCCATAATTCAATGAAGCATATTATATCGAAACTATTTTTGAATTTCTGCTACGGTTACACCTCTAAATTCACCTTCGATAAATCCGGTCGCCATATCTTTAGGATAGTTGGTTTTGATCATTTTAACTACTTCCGGTTTCATCTCATCGAGATCACCATGACAGATTAGACACGGTTTTTCCATCTGAAGTGGTTTATAGACACGATAGTGATCTCCAGCATCAATAGCAACCGGTTTGAAGTCAACGGTTCCTTGGAGCTGCTCCATCACTTTTACATCGGTTGCATCCGGCTGGTTCTTTGGATTACGATATTTTAGAGCGGTTCGTCGAACTTTGGTATCGGTAGTGGTCGCATTATACGAATTGGTCATATCCATTGCGATAGCTGAACAGACTCCCATAGCAGTCACATAGGTCGGATCCTCTTTCAATGCACTGACCAGTGTCGGTTTTAGTGTTCCCATAAAACCATTAATGTGTAACATCCCTTGCTCAATGATGATTGGTTTGTCGATATATTTGACTAAACCGTTATCTGCCGCCGGTGCTGCAATTTTCTCTTCGACAACAACCTCTTGTGACTCTACAACCGGTGTCTCATTTTGTGCAGTAGGTGCCGGTGCCTCTGGGGTATTACAAGCGGCAAAAAGCAGCGGGGCAGCCATCAAGGCATAAAGTTTTTTATTCATTGTATCTCCTAATAAGTAAAAGTGTTTAAAAGTATAACTATTTTGATAAGACCATCAGCTTAATTCTATTTTGGACTTTGACCCCAATTTTGATACGATCAAGCTTAACTCGCTTATTGGCATGGTAAACAATTTTGCCCTCTTTAACCTTGACACGATTCCAGCCGTTGTTGGAGATAAAGATCTCTGCATCGGTGATATTGTGATCATCCAGTGTGACTTCAACGGTTTTGACGACTTTGTCATGAGGATAGGTGAGTGGACTTTGAAATGTTACACCGCAGAGTTCTTTAAAGTTGAGATAAAGCTTGAACGGTGCTTGCCCGACTAATGCCGAGCGGTCAATATCATATGCATCCGTACATTCGCCGTTCACCGCACCGATATTTTGATTGAAAACCGCTTTAAAATTGTATTGATCTACAACTTTTTTAACGCGATCGTCATACTCACCGTAGGCATAAACAAAGAGATTGGGATCATAGTTTAGATGCGTTTTCATAAGAGCCAATCCTTTGTCTATGTCGGCTTTGATGGCTTCATCACTCATCTGACCGTAATGCCCATGTCCATAGGTGTGAAATTCTACACTGCCGTATTTGGAAATCTCTTTGAGTTGTTCCCAACTCACATAATCTCTATACTTTTTTTCGGTATACATAACTGCAATAAAGAGGGTAAAAGGATATCCATACTCTTTAAAGATTGGCAGTCCATTGGTATAAAAGGTTTTAAACCCGTCATCTATGGTGAGAGCGACCCACTTATCGGGTACTTTTTCATTGGCTTTAATCTTCTCGACGATATCGATTAGCGGTAAGACTTGGTAGTTATTCTGTTTAAAGTATTCAAACTCACGTCTGAGTTCAGAGGTGGAGGTATTGGTGGTAGGATAACGGCTGTCATCAAAACGATGATAGACAAAAATATGTCCATCGCTGAAGAGATAAGGCGATAAGAGGAGGAGAAAGAGAAAGAGTCTTGCCATAGCTTATCCCTGCAACAGATGGAGATTAATCCATTTGCTTTCTTAAAAATGTAGGGGTATCAAGATCATCACGGTTGTTATACCCACCGACTACTTTAGCGGTATTGATAGGATTTGGAAATACCGTTTGTGTCGGTCGTTTAAG
>JACXUN010000161.1 GCA_014763905.1 Campylobacterales bacterium | reverse complement strand
TGCACTGGACAAAAGATATCCCCACCGCCGTTTTGGCAAAGTTTCTCTCAAAGCGCCGTCCTAAGTTGGTACAGACACGCAATATGACCATGACCCGTTTTAAAGACGATTTTTATCACCGTTTTTTGTATAAAAATATCGATATGATGCTTCCCGTGACCTATCAGGTCAAAGAGCAGCTGGAACGATTCATCCCCAATGATATCCGCCCGAAGATCGAGGTGCTCTATATGGGAGCGCAGAGCCCTGAAATAGTTGAGGATAGTGAGAAGCAGAGGCTCAAGGAGCAATATGCTCTTAGCGATGCTTTTACGGTAGGCATAGTGGGGCGCATAGAGGAGGGCAAAGGGCAGTACCTCGTCATCGATGCGGTGAAGCAGCTGCTCAGAGAAGGCAAGAACGTCCAAGCGCTTATCGTGGGTCATGCGATGGAAGAGGACTATTTAGAGAAGTTAAAGCTGGATGTGGCTCGAGAGGGCTTAGAAGAAAAGATAATTTTTACAGGTTTTACGCGCGAGGCGCAAAAACTGATGCAGCTCCTTGATGTGCTTGTGTTGGCAACCGATAGAGAGACTTTTGGGCTGGTGCTTATCGAGGCGATGGCATGTGAGATCGCGGTCATAGGCACGAACAATGCGGGGCCGTTAGAGATAATCGACGATAACGAAACGGGGATGCTTTTTGAGAAGAATAGCAGCGAGAGCCTGGCCGAGAAGATCGATCAGCTCTATCAAGACGAAGCGCTTAAAAAACGTATCTCACATGCCGGAAAAGCTAAAGCCGATGAGATGTTTGAGAGTACGAAACAGTTTGAAAAGCTTGATTATATTTTGGAGAATATGTAATGAAAGTGAGTGTAATAGTTCCGACCTATAAAGATGTAAACGCTCTAGAACTCATTTTAAATGCGCTCAGAGAACAGACATACAAAAATTTTGAAGTTATCATCGCCGAGGATGATGATTCGCAAGAGGTGAAAGATTTTGTAAGTAGTTACGAATCTGATTATTCTGTAAAACATCTAACCCATGAAGATGTGGGCAATAGAAAAGCGATAATCATGAATAGAGCTCTTTCACATGCCCAAGGAGAGTATATAGTATTTATAGACGGCGATACGATACCCTTTTGTACATTTATTGAGTCGCATGTCAAACTCTCGCAACCTCATACTGTTTTATGCGGCAGAAGAGTCAACCTTGGCGCGCAGGTCTCTGATGATTTGCGTAGTGGTGTTGTGAGTGCAAAGAGACTGGAATCTCGATTTTTTCGCTCCTATTTCTACATCACTCAGGGTGAAACAAGGCATTATGAACAGGGTATCCGTTTGGCTCCAAACTCCTTTTTGCACCGTTTTTTGAGCAGTCTCAATCACAATATTCATATTTTAGGTTCAAACTTTTCATGTTTTAAAGATGATATTTTTGCAATCAACGGTTTTGATGAAGATATTGTCGGCGGCTCTAAGGATGATGTGGATCTTGAGTGGCGATTTATGATGAGCGGATGCAGTCTCAAATCGTGTAAATATTGTGCAAATCTTTTTCATCTACACCACAAACGCGCTTCACGCAAGGATGAGATTGCAATAGCTAACGAGCAGATGCGTCTTAATCGAGAGAAGAGAAAATATATCTGCTCCAATGGAATTGAGAAGCTATGAATCATTTTACTTTTATCCAAAGAGTACGCAATAAAATACGTATAAACTCTTCGGCGGAGCTTGAAATTGCCAAAAATGCTAAAGTAGTGGGATGCCGTATTAGTATAAAGGGAAAAAATAATAAGCTCATCATACAAGAGGGTGCAAGAGTTTTGCGTGCAACTTTGGAGATTGTGGGGGATAACTGCACACTCTTCATTGGCCAACGAAGCATGATTGGGGATAACTGTTATTTAAGCGTCAAAGAGGATGGGCGAAGACTCTATATAGGAGATGATTGCGGTTTGTCGCGCAATATCAAAATAATGACCTCTGATGGGCATCCCATTTTTCAAAACGCAGAGCGCATTAACCCGGCAAAAGATATCGTAGTGGGTGCACATGTCTGGATTGCGGATAATGTGACTCTTTTAAAAGGGGTTACGATAGGTGATGGAAGTGTTATAGGTATCAACTCTACCGTAGTTGCTTCTGTGCCCCAAAACGCCGTTGCTGTGGGTAACCCTGCAAGAGTTGTAAAGAGTGAAATTAGATGGGAGGATAAATACGAGTGAGAATTTTATATATCAACAGACCAAAGTCTGAGTATGTTCAGGAGTTTTTATATACGGGTCTTTGCAAGGTTTTAGGTACCCAAAATATTATTGAGTATCCTTGGAATATTCGAACGCATCTCAATCATCGTCCGTACCCTAAAAATTTAAGTCGTTTTAGCTGGAGCGGGCTTTATGAGTCACTTAAAGCGCAGTGCAATAGGGATTATGACGCCGTCATTGTAGCCTCTTGCCATCCATATACGATAAAAAAATATTTCGATATCATGGATACGATCGACCCGCTAACGCCTAGAATATTTGTCGATGGCGGAGATTTTCCAAAATTGGCAGGCGATCTTGACAGATTGGGAGGCAGAGAGATATTTGAGGCTATTGAGAACAAGAGACCTTTTGATCTGATTTTTAAGCGAGAGTTTGTTTTAGATGAGACATATCCCGAGAATGTCTATTCTTTGCCAATGGCATTTAATTACGATTTGATGCCGCCGCTGAGTTCAGAAATGAAATATGATGTTGCATTTTGGGCGGTTGAGAGTGCAAGAATTCGAACTCAAGCATTGGAATTGTTAGAAGATAAATTCGACTGTAAAGAAAATGGAACTGTTCGAAATCAGGTAATGAAAAAGTATAAACGCAAAGGTGCGTTTTATCTCCAAGAGATAGCGGCATCGAAAATCGGGCTTAACCTGCGGGGTGGAGGATGGGATACTCTGCGTTTTTGGGAGCTGACCGGCATGGGGTGTTTTGTAATCTCTCAGCGACTCAATATCCAAATAGACAATCCGTTCATTGATAAAGAAGAGATTGTCTATTGTCAAGATGATTTGAGTGATTTGGTCGAACTGTGTGAATACTATCTTGAGCACGATGATGAACGAGAGCGAATCTCAAAAAATGCACGGATAAAAGTTGAGCAACATCATACAGATGTTGCAAGAGCGAAATATGTTCTGGAGAAGATTAGTTCTTTAAAAAGTGTGAGATGATTTTTAATATTTTTTGAATTTTTACATTGAACTCAAGATTGAGTCGCATAATGATCCTTATGTAGAGTTTCATCGTTTTAAATCTCATTATCTCTTGGGAACGATATTCTGCTACGGTTAAATTAGCTATTTTTTTGGCAACTGCGGGGTGTTGTAAAAGTGCTGCGTCAAGATTGCTTTTATTGAGCAGATAACTATAAAACTCTATTTCGGCAACTACTCTTTTGTGGCTATATAAATAATCATCGGAGAATTTTTGGTTGGCATAGAGATTATTGCCATGTATTCTGTATTGAACGAGTGGTTCGTGAATATAATATTTTTTAGCGCCATAGTATGAAGAAGCCCATGTTAGACACTCATCGGCTCTTGTTGTCCAATTTGATTCCAAAGCGATAGGTAAAATGCGTTTAGCAAGGCCGCTTCTCATCGAAACAGTGGATGTTTCCCCTCCGATACTTGAGTGGTAAAAAAGATAGCTCATAATAGAGTACCCTAAGCATTGATTTTGTTTGTATCGCTGTAAGAGCTCTTTGGTACCGTCAAGATAAAATTTTTCAAGAGCACAAAAAATAAAATCTACATCTGGATACTTTTGATAGATCTGTATAACGCTTTCAATATAAGTCGATTTGTAG
>JACXUN010000160.1 GCA_014763905.1 Campylobacterales bacterium | reverse complement strand
TTGGATGTGGTGGCGGTAGTGAATCCGTAGCAGTACAATCTGCTAAAAATCCGGCAGATGTGCTTAAAATATCAAATCAACAAATTTTAACTGCTATCAATGAAGCTCGAAGCGTAGCACGAGATTGTCATGACGGTCAAGGATTGATTGGTCCGGTTGCTCCGTTAACATGGAATGAAGATCTCTATCAAGCTGCCTATGAACACAGTAATGATATGGCGTACAGCAATACCTTTTCTCATGAAGGATCAGGAACTTCTTATGATGTAACCGGTTCTAATGTCGGCGTTGCCAGTCTATTCAATGAACGAATTGAAGCAAACGGATATGTAGAGTACAGAGCGATTGGTGAAAATATCGCGGCGGGTCAAACCTCTGTCGAAGATGTTATGGAAGGATGGTTGGCTTCTCCGGCTCACTGTGCCAATGTCATGAGAGAGGATTTTGCCGAAGTTGGTGTTGCGATTGTCTTTAATCCGGATTCTGAGTTTGAAGTTTATTGGAGTCAAGAGTTCGGTGCGAAAAAAAATAACCCAAATTGACCTTTTGGGTTAACCTTATTTATATTAATTCTACTGATCTTAAAGAGAGTCCCAAAGCTCGAATCTCATCTACCTTATGAAAATGAAACGTCTTATATTTCTCAGTATGTGGCTCTAGCAGTGTAATCTTTTTATCACTATGGCGAATGGTGGTTTGCGTTTGATTGTAGATCAGCAACCGTATGGATTTTTCAAGCATATCCAAGATATTGTTGGTCTTGAAAAAATTATCGGGCAAATTGGGATTAAAAGAGTGTTTGCCTACCACATCCACAGCCAATACTTCATCAAAGCTGGCTTCATTAATCCCTAAATTTTCACAGAGAAAGCCGTCTCCATAGTGCTTGCCATTGATCAGATGTTCATCAAATATTCCGGGGATTGCCATGGTCGCTAGGATCGCATCTTTGATCATGACATTATCAGCTTGGGCAAAGACCCGCTTTTCTCCTGTCGCTAAATCGGTAGCGATGAGCTTTAGCGGGATGGCAGTATCTGCCATTTTTCTATCGTGAAAAATCTTTTCAAATATCTTTTCGATTTTGCAATTGTCGATCAGGGCATTACCCGTCCATGAGAAGCTGATCCACTTATAGACCGAGGAGAACTCTTTGATGAGTTTATATATCTCTGCTTCTTTAAGACCGATCGCCACACAGGCACCAATTATACCGCCCATACTGGTACCGACAATCTCTTGAGGGACAATACTATTTTGCTCTAAATCATGCAGCACACCAAGGTGAGCAATGCCTAAAGCTCCGCCGCCGGAGAGGACTAAGGTGAAGGGGTTTGAATCTAGTGTTTTCATAGGATTATTATACAATTTATTGACTTTTTACTAAAAATTCGGGAATAGAATTTCTATCACTATTTAAACAGCGAGTGATACAATGTTTTATGAGTATCGTTATTATCCATCTCTTTGGCAGTAAGTTGATTGGTAGTTATCTTGATTTAGTAGACTAACTTAAACTAAAAAATGGTTTTGAAGCTTTGTTTTTTGGTACTTTGGTAGAGGTTATTGAATGGGATTAAATTGAGGTTTGGTGTCAAGAGAGGGACTCGAACCCTCGACCTCCGGCTTATGAGACCAGCGCTCTAACCAGCTGAGCTACCTTGACATATTGCTTTAAGTGGACGGCATTTTATCTAAATAATCTTCCTATGTCAATATTTTTTTGAAAAAATTTTGTTGTTTTTTTGGCTTGATTTATTGACTTTTTTGAAAAAATATACTAATATCCCAAAAAAAAAATGATAATTAACAACAAGGAGAAACCAAAATGTCATTTCAGCCATTAGGTAATCGTGTTCTTATTAAGAGACAAGAACAAACTAATAAGACTGCATCGGGTATTATCATTCCGGATACTGCTAAAGAGAAGCCGTTAGAGGGTACTGTTATCGCTCTTGGTAAAGATGCTATCGAAGAGGGAATCAGTGAGGGTGATGTAGTGGTGTTCGCTAAATATGGTGGAACTGAGATCACAATCAATGGGACAGAGTATCTCATTATGAACAGTGACGATATTTTAGGTATTATGAAGTAATAAAGGATAGTAATATGGCAAAAGAGATATTTTTTTCAGATGACGCACGAAGCGGACTATTTGCCGGGGTAACCAAGCTTGCTGATGCGGTTAAAGTTACGATGGGACCAAGAGGTCGAAATGTATTGATTCAAAAGTCTTACGGGGCTCCGCACATTACCAAAGACGGTGTATCGGTAGCCAGAGAGATCGAACTAGCCAATACTTTAGAAAATATGGGTGCTCAGTTGGTTAAAGAGGTAGCCAGTAACACTGCCGATGAAGCGGGTGACGGAACCACTACGGCAACCGTATTGGCTCACGCTATTTTTAAAGAGGGATTACGGAATATTACGGCCGGTGCCAATCCAATCGAAGTAAAAAGAGGAATGGATAAAGCAACCGCTGCTATTATCAAAGAGCTAAAAGCAATTAGCAAAGAGGTCAAAGATAAAAAAGAGATCGCTCAGGTTGCGACCATTTCAGCAAACTCAGATGTTACTATCGGTAATCTCATTGCCGAGGCGATGGATCGTGTTGGTAAAGACGGTGTCATTACCGTTGAGGAAGCCAAAGGGATCGAAGATGAGTTAGAGGTAGTGGAAGGAATGCAGTTTGACCGTGGATACCTCTCTCCGTATTTCGTTACCAATCGAGAGAAGATGACCTGTGAGTTGGATAATCCGCTTTTGCTTCTAAGCGACTCCAAAATCACCTCTCTTAAAGACCTGATTCCGGTATTGGAGCAAGTACAGCAGAGTGGACGACCGCTTCTCATTATCGCTGATGATGTAGAGGGTGAAGCTCTAACCACATTGGTACTCAATAAACTCAGAGGCGTATTAAATATTACAGCCGTCAAAGCTCCGGGGTTTGGCGATAGAAAAAAAGCGATATTGAATGATATTGCTATCCTTACTGGCGCTACATTGATTACGGATGAGCTTGGATTGAGTTTAGAAAAAGTAACACTGAATGAACTCGGTAAATGTTCAAAAATCGTGATCGATAAAGATAATACTGTTATCGTTGACGGTAAAGGGAATCAAGCTACGGTTGAAGCACGGGTAAATGAGATCAAGCAGCAGATGGAGCAAACTACCAGTGAATATGATAAAGAGAAGCTCCAAGAGCGTTTAGCCAAACTCTCAGGCGGTGTAGCGGTGATCAAAGTCGGTGCGGCAACTGAAACCGAAATGAAAGAGAAAAAAGACAGAGTAGACGATGCCCTCAGTGCAACCAAAGCGGCGGTAGATGAAGGAATCGTTATCGGTGGAGGTGCGGCACTGATCAAAGCCAGAGCAAAAGTCAATCTTGACCTTAGCGGTGATGAGTTGGTCGGTTCAGAGATTATTCTCCGTGCTATTACCGCACCGATGAAGCAGATCGCTGCCAATGCCGGTTATGATGCGGGTGTCGTTGCGGACAAAGTCATGAACAGTGATGATGCCAATCTTGGATTTAACGCAGCAACCGGAGAGTATGTCAATATGCTGGAAGCCGGAATCATTGATCCGTTAAAAGTAGCCCGTGTAGCTCTTCTCAACGCGACATCGGTATCAAGCTTATTGCTTACCACGGAAGCAACCGTTTCGGATATTAAAGAGAAACCAACCGCCAGTTCAGCTATGCCGGATATGAGCGGTATGGGCGGAATGCCGGGGATGATGTAAAAATTTTTTCCCTTCTCCCTTCTCCTTTGGTTATCGAATTCAACTTCGGTAACCCTCCTCAAAAATTTCCATAAAATTTCATAATATTAAAATAATCTTAAATATTT
>JACXUN010000159.1 GCA_014763905.1 Campylobacterales bacterium | reverse complement strand
AACTAATAATTATCTTGAAGTTTATCGTGTTCCATCTAGGGAAGAGTTTAGCTCAAAAATTAAAATTGTTGATATTGGCTGGTCTGTTCCTAAGTCTCAATTGAACATATTGACAGTTATAGAGAATACTGAAACTCAAGAAAGTCTTATTTTCAGAAATGAAATGAGATATAGCCATGGTCAATTCAATGGAACTCCTGAAGCGAAAATGTATATAGATACAGGTTCTCTGTTAATTGCTTATGATGAAATCACTTAGTTAAATGTACAATAATATCATTAATGATGTGATCAATATTTCCTCTCGTTCCACCTTTTCAAGGGGGAATGCATACGAGAGTTTGAAGTTCAAATAAGCTTTTAACCTGAGTTCGACGGAGTATTATAGCAAAATAGCTACTCTCAGGACGAATCATTGATGATTTAATGGAAGGAAATGACTACATTCATTTTCACATAAATACAAGAGTGAAATAGTATAATATATCGAACATTTTTATGTTACAAATTTAAGTTATTAAAAAGGATCAAAAATGAGTCGACGAGATGAAAAAATTGTAGAGATGATTGCTGAAGCTAAACGCTTAAACCTTGACATCAGTGATGATTTGATCACCAAAGTGGTCATCGGTCTAGGACCTTCAGTATATAATAAAGACAGTGAAAGCGTTGCCTGTAGTCAAGCGAAAGAGCTAGAGACCGTAAGAGAAAACTTTCTTAAGAAAAAATTGGGACTCACCCTTGATGATGCGGAGTTGACTGCTGCCATCAAAGAGGTATGCGAACAGTTAGGCAGCAGCAACAAAAGCAAAAAACGTGTCCATATATACGCTTTGCTGGCTATGAAATTTGATAAAACAGCGGTTTATGACGCTTAAGCGTTTGTCAGATAGAGGCAGAAGGACTCTCTAAGCCCTTCTGCAATGCCGTTTCATAATAACCTGAGTTCGACGGGATATCATAGTTACAGCTTTACGAGGTTTTTTTGTAGGCATTCCCACTCAGGAGAGTGGGAACGAGATGAAGGTATTGACTTTAGCATTGCTTTATAAAATTTTTTTGTTATACTTATTCCTTATATAAAGGAAAAATATGGAACTCCTAGAGTACTTCTACGACCGAAACAATGAGATCACTACCTATCATCAACGCAAGATAACCATCGATCAAGCAACTTCTCATCTGCTGGTTTATGGACCTCCTGCCTCTGGTAAAAGTTCGCTTGTATTAAATTATCTCATGGATTTTGATCCCGAAACGATACTCTATATCGACTTTTTGGATCCGAAATTTACCTTTAGAGATGTCATGGAGGAGGATGTTCAGGCATTTATCGAAGCCAACGAGATAGCCATACTCATACTGGATCATTATGAACACGGCTATTTTGAAAGCTTGCCGGATACTGATCAGATTATTATCGTCTCAGATTTTTATCACGACTATGGTGAACCATTTAGCTATCTCGAAGTGCCACTGCTGGATTATGAAGAGTTTTTTGCTTTTCAGAAGCGAGGAAATGAGACTCAGGTCTTCAACCATTTTTTACGCCAAGGTACCCTGCCACAGCTCGCCGCACTCAATACACCCAAAGAGCAGCTCTTTTTAAACTTTATCCGCAGCCATTTTGATGATTCCGAACAGAAACTGCTCACGATTCTGGCTCACTTCAACGCTTCCACTGTTACAACCCATCAACTCTACACTTATGCCAAGGAGCGATACAAAATCTCCAAAGATCTCATCTACAAGCAGATCAAAACATTCTCGGAACGAGGCATTATCACCTTGATTCCCGATGCACTCAGCAGTACCGGCAAAAAGCTACTCTTTTTTGATTTCGCTCTGGCAAAATACCTGACCCTTTCGCAGACCTTTCCCAAACAGTTCGATACCATGGTGGCTCTCTCACTTCGGAAACACCATATCCCATTTAAGACTTTTGGGATGACTGGCTACTTAACCGATCGGCAGCATCTTATTATCCCGGCTCCGTTTGAGAGTGAGGAGAGTCTATGGAAAAAGGCACATAACCGTTTCGGAAGTTATAAGAAAGGAGGAGTCAAAAAGGTCTATGCGATTACGGTAACCGCTCAGTATGAATTTAGGATTGAGGGAATTGTTTTTGAGGCGTTACCGTTTTATGAGTGGGTGGTGATCAATGATGAGGGGTAGCCCCTCATTTTTTTAGTAATCAGTTACTGTCTCCAACATATTGACCATTTTGTGCATCTCTGATAATAAAATCGGATTCTTTTTGATAATCAGAGCCAACTCTTGCACTTCAATCTTCTCTTTTTCATAGAGCGGTTTCAGCTCTTTCCAGAGATCAGCGACTTTATTCAACTGCTCTTTGATCTGGGCATCGGTCGGTTTGACGATCATCTGACTCTTGTCTCCTTCGATCAGAGCTTTTAATGAATCGTCAAACAGTTTAACGGTTCCGGTCAACTTCTCTTGATAACTGGTATCTCCTTTGATGACTAAGAGCTTCTCCTTGGTCATCTTTTGTGTCAACATTCGCTGACGACCGGCAACATTGACGATATGCAGCATCGCTTGGTCGAGATAGTTTTCAGAAGTATTGGACTGTTCAAACCGTTTTACCAACTCGTTAGAATCACTTAGTAGTTGTTCATTGTTTGCAACCACATAGGCTAAGGCTTTTCCGTCGCTGTCTTCGCCCTTGATAATTGTTTGGATATGCTGATAAAATGGCTGCCACGATTTTTCGATGACGGCAATCTGCTCTTGAATCGGTTGGCTTTTGAGTGCCACACATCCCATCTCCTCATCCCCGTTTTTAAAGGCATTGAGGGTGGTATCATAGAGTTTAGACACTTCGGTTAGCTCTTGGATATTATCTTTTTTATCGATATTGGAAGCAATCAACAACGAGAGCTTACTCATCCGCTGTGTGAGCATTCTCTGTCTTCCTGATAGGTTGACTCGTTTTTTATTGCGGTTATCTTCACTCATAAAGTTATCCACGATTGAAGCAAGCTCCAGTCTCTGTTTTTGGCGGTCAATTGATTGGGTATATTGTATAACGGCTTTATTCATCTCAACTAAAATGGTATCGAGTCCGGCAATCGCTTCACCGATTTTGCTTCCTTGGAGAGCGGCATCTAGTGTCGGTTGATGCTCTTTCCATAGTTTATCGACGATTTTGAGCTGATCGGTAATCATCGGAAGTTGGGTTCCAGTTAGATTCAACGGCTGACTTCCGTTAAAAAGTCCCTCTAATGTCTGAGTAAAAAGCTGCCGAGAAGCTTTGAAATCCTCGATATACGCCTCTTTTTTGAAATTGTTACTTGCTAATAACAGTGCTTTCCCCATCTTTTGGGTTAGCATCCGCTGTTTTCCGGCTAAGTTGATATCATTGGCAAGGGTAAGCTTCGGATTGCTGGCACTCTGAGAGGAGTAGAGTTGTACCGCTTTATTCATCTCTTTGAGTAATTCGATATTGTTCTGCTCCAGCATGGTGTAGCTGCTGTCTTCCGCATTGCCGGCAATAATCTTCTGTATCTCTTGATAAAAAGGTTCCCATAATTTTTGTACAGTTTTGAGTTGCTCCTGTATCACATTCTCATTAATAGCTACCAGATTTAATGTTTTATCTCCTTGCATCAATCCTTTCAGTGTCTGATCAAAAAGCTGACTGCTATTTTTGAGTTTATCGATATTGGTTGCTTTATCAATATCGGATCGAATTAAAAACGCCTCCTTGGTCATCTTTTGGGATAGCATACGCTGTTTTCCGGAAAGATCTATAGAGATAGCCAATTCTTTATCAGTCAAAGCAAACAGTGAGGAGCTAAAGAGAAACATGAGTAGAAAGAGGGTTGAAAAAGTCTTCATGATAAGATAATCCTAATATTTTTATGTTGATTATACAATACTAA